>JBHIDN010000307.1:0-2707 GCA_046760125.1 Anaerolineae bacterium | reverse complement strand
TAGAGATCGTGGATGGCGTCCAACCCCGCCCCCTGCTTGACGAAGAGGGGGATCCGATCGTCTACACCGTCTATTCTAAATAGTGATGAGGTACGGAACACTTTTCGTCATATTGTTGGTGCTAGTGGCCGGTTGTGCGGCTCCCCGGGGATCGACCGACTCTTCGGTTTTGCCTTCGCCCACCTTGGTGCCACCCACTCGGTCTGTAACCCTGCCCACGCCAACGCTGGAGCCGTCTCTCCCTTCATCCACGCCCCAGTTCCACGAGAGGAGGCTTCTCGGCTACTCGCAGGGGGGTCGCCCCATAGTGGCCCATCGCTTCGGATGGGGCGAGGCGAAATTGGTTCTCTTAGGGGATATCCACGGGGCTACGGAGGAGAACACCTACCGCCTGATGAGCGAAATCGCGGCTTACTATGAAAGGAACCCTGACTGGGTTTCTCCTCAGGTCACACTGTGGGTGATCCCCACCATCAACCCTGATGGTTTGGCTCATGGAACGAGGTTCAACAGCCGGGGTGTCGATCTCAACCGCAACGCCGATACCAGCGAAGATCCCTGTCCAGAGAATGACTGGAGCCCCGACACCTTTGACTCCGATGGCCCCGTCCCTGGCGGCGGGGGCCAGCACCCCTTCTCCGAGGTGGAGGCCCGTCTCCTGCGCGATTTCGCAGCCGATGCCCAGGTGGTCATCTCCTATCATAGCCAGGGGGGGATGATACTGGCTGCTGGCTGCGGCCATAATCCCTCCCGTGAGTTGGCCCGGCTCCTGGCCCAGGCCACGGGATACCAGGAATCCCAGTGGCGCGCTTATCCCGTCACCGGCAGCATGGTAGACTACCTAGCCTTTCGAGGGATCGCTGCCGCGGAAGTGGAACTGACTAATAAAAGCGATATCGAACTGGAGAGAAACCTGGAAGGGATCGAAGCGGTGATGGAGCAGATAGAGGAGATAACATGGCCATGAGAAGAGGACTGAGGAGAGTGGTATGGATTGTTGCTCTGATTCTCCTGCTCCCCGTGGGCTGTAGTGAGCAGGAGTTGCCTTCTACTCCTAGCCCCATGCCCAGTTCTACGCCCACTGAAACAGCAACCCCTCTCCCTACGCCAACTTATACCCCCGTCGTGCCTACACCTACCATCCAGATGAGGGGCACCATCTTTCTGGGTGAAGACAACGCTACCATCTACCGCTACGCCTCGGGAACTTTTGCCCACCCCTTACGGATGGCGGTCTCAAATGGTACAGCCTATCTGGTGGACGGGGGGCTCCTCAAGGCGGTTGACTTGGAGAATGCGGGGAGGTGGCGTATCGTGAAACCGTCGGGCAACGCCGTGGAGGGGGTGCCCATAAAGGAGTTGGGCGATCTCGCCCTTTCAGGTGAGAGCCTGCTCCTCCTTGACCGCTCTGGAGACGTATATCGCTATTTCCCGGAGGATGGAAGATGGAGCCTGGAGAGATCGGCCATCATGCCCAGCGCACAACCCCGTCAATACCTGGCTAGCGTGGCCTCCTATGAAGATGATTTCTACCTCTTGGATATTAATCTAGGTCAAATATGGCGCCACCAGGGCGGAAAGGGGGAGGTGGTCGCTGGGGAGTTAGGCTTGGAGGAGGCTATCGACCTGGCCGTGGACGAGGCTTTCTATCTTTTGATTCAAGAAGGGTCTCAGGCTCGGCTGGTTAAGTTGTCGGGCCCTCCCTATGAGGCGGTTGAGAGTTTTGACCCTCCAGGATTAGCGGCGCCTACTCTTCTCTTCGTGAACGAGGCTTACCTCTATCTGATAGACGACTATCGCCGTCTTCTCCTTCTGGATAAAGGGAGCGGTGAGATGGTGCGGCAATATTATCTCCGGGGAGGGGCTGAGATCTATGCCCTCTACGCTGAAGGGGATAGGCTTTACCTCGCCAGTGGCGATAGCCTATACCTCTATCCCGGGTCGTCGGAGTTCCCCTCTCCAGTGACACCCCCTCTCCCTACTTCGAAGATCCTAGAGAGTCTTCCTCCCTTCACCATGCCCATCGAAAGGATATACCTTCCCGATATAGCCTTCCGCCTCCCTGGGGCTCCTCGCTCTTACCGTTACGGGGTCCATGAGGGGATAGATTTTTTTCGGGGCGAAGAGGGCACGGTGACCAGAGATACGCCACTTTTGGCCATAGCCGACGGCGTGGTGATCAGGGCCGACGATGAATACTCGGAGCCGACGGCGGAAGAGATGGAAGAGATGTTGTCTAAGACGCGAGAGGCCGGCTACACGCCACCGGAGATCTTGGAAAGGTTGCGGGGGCGACAGGTTTGGATCGACCTTGGTGGCGGTATAGTGGTGCGCTACTGCCATCTGAGCCGCATCGCCGAGGGGCTGGAGGTGGGGCAAAAGGTGGAACAGGGGACTATTATCGGCTACGCCGGGAACTCCGGGACCCCTCAGGCCCAAGTAGGGCCCGAGGTGGGGGTACACCTCCATCTGGAGGTTCGCCTGGGCGATGGCTATTTGGGGCAGTACCTTCGCCCCTCCGAGGTCAAAGAGTGGCTGGCCCAGATCTTCGAGTAGGTTGACATGACTCTGGCAGGACATATAATGACCTCTGGAGGTCCCCGGTGGGCAAGCGGATCGTAACCTTCTTGGTAGTTCTTCTCCTCATCGTGGGGAGTTTTTTGGCCTTCGAGTTCGCCCGGTACCGCACCTATCTGGGAAGCATCCG
>JBHIDN010000306.1:0-2713 GCA_046760125.1 Anaerolineae bacterium | reverse complement strand
ATCTGCTAGGCATAGCCAAGGCTGTGACCGGTCAGACCCAATGGATCGGCTTGCAGAAAGAGGTGTACGCCTTTGCAGGCGTGATTTATTTCATAACCTGTTCCGCCATGTCGTACGCGAGCCGACGGCTCGAGAAACGGCTAGGCGTAGGGGAACGGTAACATCTGCTTTTGGAGGCAAAAAGTGGCAAACAAGAGATACGAAGCCTCAGACGTACAGGAGATGATCATCTGCCGAGGCGTGCACAAATGGTTCGGCGACTTTCACGTGTTGCGTGGAGTAGATCTTACCGTAAAGAAGGGCGAGGTAGTGGTCATATGCGGGCCCTCAGGTTCAGGAAAATCAACCCTCATTCGCACCATCAACCGCCTGGAGCAGCATCAAAAGGGCAAGATCATCGTGGACGGCATTGAATTGACCCACGATATCCGCAACGTGCACGCGATTCGCCAAGAGATAGGGATGGTTTTTCAGTCGTTCAACCTCTTCCCACACCTGACAGCTCTTCAGAATATCACCTTGGCGCCGATCTATGTTCGTCGCTGGCCCAAGGATAAGGCGGAAGAGGTTGCGCGCCAGCTTTTGGAACGCGTGGGCATTCCTGAACAGGCCGACAAATACCCGGCTCAACTATCCGGCGGACAGCAGCAGCGAGTGGCCATCGCGCGCGCACTGGCCATGCAGCCCAAGATCATGTTCTTCGACGAGCCAACTTCAGCGCTGGACCCGGAGATGATCAAAGAAGTGCTTGATGTGATGATCGAACTGGCCAAGGCCGGCATGACTATGATCGTCATCACCCACGAGATGGGCTTTGCCAGAGAAGTTGCCGATCGGATCATCTTCTTCGATGAAGGGAACATCGTTGAGGAAGCGCCGCCGGAAACTTTCTTCACCAGTTGTAAAGAGGAGCGAACGAAACTCTTCCTCTCCCAGATACTCAGCCATCAATAGAGGCCCAATCATGCCCTATGAAACCGTTATCGGGATAGAGGTTCACGCTCAACTCTTGACCAAATCGAAGATGTTCTGCGGTTGCAGCAGCGATTATATGGGGGCTCCCCCTAATACCCATGTCTGCCCCGTCTGCTTGGGGATGCCGGGGGTACTCCCGGTCATTAACCGGAAGGCTGTGGAATATACTATCATGACCGGATTGGCCCTCAACTGCCAAGTCCCCCAGGCCACTAAGTGGGATCGAAAGAACTACCACTACCCCGATCTGCCCAAAGGCTACCAGATATCTCAGTACGATCTCCCCCTCACCCGCGATGGCTGGTTGGAGATAGATCTCGACGGGGTGCGGAAACGGATCGGCATCCGGCGGGTCCACCTGGAAGAGGACACGGCCAAGTTGTTTCATGAGGAGGGGTATGCCTTGGTGGACTTCAACCGCTCCGGGGTGCCCCTCTTGGAGATCGTCAGCGAGCCTGACCTTCGCTCCATAGAGGAGGTTCGCCAGTACGTGACCAAGTTGCGCACTATACTGAGGTATCTGGGCGTCAGTTCCGGAGACATGGAGAAAGGAGCGATGCGGTTCGAGGTCAACATCTCCTTGCGGCTGCGGGGCGGTGAGGAGTACGGCACGCGGGTGGAGATCAAGAACCTTAACAGTTTCCGCGCTGTCCTTAACTCCCTAGGACACGAGATAGAACGACAGAAGGAGATCCTCCAATCGGGGGGGGAGATTGAGCAGGAGACGATGGGTTGGGATGAGGTTCGGGGAGTCACCATACCCCAAAGGAGTAAAGAGTACGCCCACGACTATCGTTACTTCCCGGAGCCGGACCTGCCCCCCTTGGAATTGAAGAGAGAATGGATAGAGAGCATAAAGGCTCGGCTCCCCGAACTCCCCGATGCCAAGCGGGAGAGGTTCATCCAAGAATACGGCCTCTCGGAGTACGATGCCGGGGTGCTTACCGCTGAGAAGGCTGTAGCCAACTACTTCGAGGAGTGCCTAAAGCACTATCCCCATCCCAAGGAGGTAAGCAACTGGGTTACGGGTGAACTTTTCAGATTGCTCAAGAGCGAGGGCATCGAGATCGAGGGGGGCAAAGTTAGCCCCGTCCATCTGGGGGCACTCCTCAAACTGGTGGGAGAAGGCACGATAAGTAGCAGCATGGCCAAGGAGGTCTTGGAGGAGTCTTTCAAGACCGGCCAAGAACCTCGGGCGATCGTAGAGTCGAAAGGCCTAGTTCAGATCAGCGATGCCGGCCAACTAGCAACTGTCGTCGCCCAGGTGATTAAAGATAACCCCAAGGCTGTAGCCGACTACCTGGGAGGCAAGGAGGGGGCCCTGCGCTACTTGGTGGGCCAGGTGATGAAAGCCACCAAAGGGAAGGCGAACCCAAGCCTGGCCAACGAACTATTGCTAAAGAATTTGAAGGAGATGGCCCAGAACATATAATGCTGGGGGCCGTGCTCTGTATCTAAAGAGGAGGTGACAATCGAAGAGAGACCCTTCGATAGCGAATTAACTCACAAGGAGGTGAAGATGACACAGGAGAAAGAAAACCCCTATGAGATTGCCGTGAAGCAGTTCGACAACGCGGTGCGGTATCTGCCGGGCATCAAAGCCGGGATCGTGGCGATGCTGCGTCTGCCCAAGCGGGAACTGACGGTGAACTTCCCGGTCTATATGGACGATGGCTCGGTCAGGATGTTCACCGGGTATCGGGTGCATCACAGCACCGTGCGGGGGCCCACCAAGGGT
>JBHIDN010000305.1:0-2724 GCA_046760125.1 Anaerolineae bacterium | reverse complement strand
TGTGGCGACGTAGCTCAGCGGTAGAGCAGGGGACTCATAAGCCCTTGGTCACTGGTTCGAATCCAGTCGTCGCCATTATTATTTGGAGGCGGAATGGCTATCTTCGTAGATTCGGCTGATACGGACGAGGTCAAGCGAGCCATGGAGTTGGGCTTCATCCGTGGCGTGACCACCAACCCCATCCTCATCGCTCGCTCCGGGAAAGAGGCCCGCCAGGTGATCGCCGAATTGAGCGAGATCTGCCCCGGGCCCATTTTCCACCAAGTGGCCGCCGGCTCAACGGGGGAGATGGTGGCCGAGGCCAAAGCCTTCTCCGCTCTTCTACCCCAGCGATTGGTGGTTAAAGTGCCTTGCACACTAGAGGGCTTGCGTTTGGTGAGCCAAATTGGGGGAGAGATACCCTGCGCGGTGACCGCTATCTTCACCCCTGCCCAGACCTACCTCGCTTGCCAGGCGGGAGCCAGATACGCGATCCCCTACGTCAACCGGCTAACTAGGGCAGGCGCCGACGGCCCCGGGCTGGTCAAAACTATGAGAGAGATCGTCTCTGAACCGGGGGTCGAGATACTGGCTGCCAGCCTGAAGAGCCCCCAGGAGGTCATCTCGGCCCTGCTCAGCGGCGCTCACCATGTCACCGCCCCTCTTAAAGTGATAGAGGCGATGGCGGAGAACAACCTGACCGCGGAGGCCCTGGCTGAATTCGCCGCCGCATAAGATGAATCCCCTTAAACGCAGTGCTGCCACGAGTCGACTCCTGGCAGCACCAAATTCATTAAAACATACTTCTGTAATCTAATACCAGTGAAATGTCCTCGTCTCACTCCTCGGACTGATGGGTTCCACCTTTGGGGTTCCATCGGGGAAGGTGCCTGTCTCCTTCACCACACCCACATCCCACTCGAAGAGGTGACTTGAAGCGCCTTTTGGAGGCCGCATCTCCAAGGGTACGAGGTAACTGGTGGCCTTGGTTAACTCCGTGACCTGCTGAGCGGTCCCGGCTCCAGTCACGTACCGTACGCTCACCATGTACCACTCGCCCTCACTCAGGAGCCCCTCCGCCATCCAGTTGAGGAGCACCGGAACCTCCGGCTCACTGGTGAGGCTCTGGCCCATCCTCACCCCTCCGCCGAACTTTTCGCCATCCGGCGGGCCAAGGAGCACAGGTGCGCTAAATGCCGACCCTGGGGTGTTGGTCGGCGTCGGCGCGAGGGTTTTGGTGGGCGTGGGGGTAGGCGTGCCCCCAGGGATTATGAGTTCCTGGCCCGCTCGCAACCCCTCAGGGTTGGAGATGTCATTAGCCTCCATAAGGGCCTGCACCGTCGTTCCGAACATCGCCGCTATGGTGATTAAAGTATCCCCTGATTGGACCACATAGGTCTCCACTCCTCCGGTTGGCGGGACCGTCTCCGTGGGCTCAGGAACTCCCCCCTCGCCCGTTCCCACAGGCCCTAGGGGGATCAGGATATCCAAACCCCACTGGATCTCGTCGCCGGTGAGGTTATTGACTAATTTGATCGCTTCCACGGTGGTGTTGAACTTAGCAGCCAGGGACAACAGGGTGTCACCCCGTTGCACCCTGTAAGTGAACACCTCAGGCGTCGGTGTGGCGGTAGGGGTGGGGGTAGATGTGGAAGTGGGAGTGGAGGTAGGGAAGGGGGTAGAGGTGAAGGTGGCTGTCGGAGTGGGGGTCTGGTAGGCGACTATCTGGATGCTCTCCCAAGGCCTGAGCAGCCAGATGGCCGCGACGATGATGAAGATGCCTAGAGCACCCAAGATAGGTAGCGAAAGTAGCGAAACCAGGGAGAAAGAGGGCAAAAGAGTACGCGCCTCTTCCAAGGGCACACCACACATCAAGCAGGTCTTGGCCGTCTCGGCTACCCTCATCCCGCAAGAAGGGCAGCGTCTTACGCGGCGCTTATGAGGTAACTGGTGACCGCACTGGGAACAAAAACTGGGCCTTCCCGAAAGCGCAGCCCCACATTTGGGGCAGTTCATACTCTCCCTCACCGGCCTTTGGCCGAGCCGTTTCCTCGACTGAACCTCATTATAGCAAATTTTTGCCCCTTTGCCAAGACCCCAATTGTGAAAAGCAGAGCCAAGAGAGAGATGAGAGCCCCTGCCTTCCGCACGGGGGTATCCTCAAAGCGGAGGTGTACCCTATGTTTCCCCGCCGGCACCTGGAGGGCGATGAGCCCATAAGGCTCAGTGGGATAGATGGGAGTTTCTTGACCATCGACGTAGGCCCGCCAGCCGGGGAAGTAGTAAGTATAGAATTCCACCTCCGCCTCCTGGGGAGAAGTCACCTCGATCTCCTCCGAAACGCCTCCATGCCGTACCATCTCTACCCTAGCCCCTTCGGTGAGAGGGTGGGCTTTCACCAGGGGCTCCCCGGTCAGATACTGGGGAACCAGAGGGGAGTCCTGAGGCTGCTCCTGGGTCCAGATAGTCATCCCCACCCTATCGGGGGGGTGGAAGATCTCGAAATCGATGATGGCTACCGGCTCCTCGGCACGGGGTGAAGCCTCGGTGTGTTGGGGAGTGGAGTAGTTGTAACTGCCCAGGATAACGACGAGGAGCAAGACGGCTAAAGCCGGGTGCCACCCTTCGTTCTCCCTATCCAAGACAGCGGTGCCTGCCAGAAAAGAGAGGATAAAGGCTACGATAGAGAGGAGCCGCCAAGGGAACTGGATCAAGGCTGCCAGAGGCAGTGCGCCCCAGAGAGGC
>JBHIDN010000304.1:0-2726 GCA_046760125.1 Anaerolineae bacterium | reverse complement strand
TCCTTTTCACCATCGATAACCGCCTGAACCATGCGGGAGAAGAGTTCATCATGGGCCATAATCGCTCCTCCGGACGGGTCAATCATTCCTTTTCTGTACCACAAGCCAGAAGTAGAAACCCTCTTCTTTGGAAAAGGTCACCTTCCCTCCCCACTCCTCAAAGAGTTTCGCCGCTCTCTTTAGTCCACTAAAATGGCTCCGCATCAGCGCCATCTTCTCGGCCAAAGCCACGACTTTCACCGCCCATCGTCTCACATTGGGCTCTTCGATGACCAGTCGTCCCTGGGAAGAGAGGACTCGAAGTAGTTCTCGAGCAGCCTGAGTCTGGTGGCGAAAGTGGTGAAGAGCGTCCACTACTAGGATACGGCTAAAGCAGTCATCAGGGAAAGGAAGTCTTTCCACCTCGCCTTGTACAGTTGCCAACCCCTTGATGATAGCCTGTTGCAGCATCCCTGCCGAGTTGTCTAGGATGATTATCTGCCCGACCTGATGGCGCAGGGTTTGAGCCACCCGCCCCGTCCCACCACCTACATCTAGGAGCCGACCCGAAATGGGCAAGGCGAGTAGTTCCTGTAGAGGTCCGGAACTGGGCAGGCCAAAGATACGGTCATAGAAGGAGGCTATCAGGTCGAAGTGGCCGGTTAGAGGCAACGAGAAACCTCACTTTCTCGAGATTGAGCGGTTTCGTGATCGATCTAGGCCTTAGTTATATCCCTTTCCAACGCCTTCAGTACCCCCTCTACCATCATCGGCTCGGGCACGGCCCCATCAACGAAGTGGGTCTCGTTGATCACTGTGCGGGGCACCCCTTGCACCTGGTATTTGATGGCTAGATGGGGGAACTCCATGGCTTCGATGGCATCGGCCCGGATCTGGTCGCTCTCTAGAGCCATCTTATGCGTCAGGACGACCGCCCTGGGACAGTAAGGTCAGGTGGGGGTGGTGAAGACCTGCATATGCACCGGCTCATCGATTTTGGCCAGGGCGGCTTTCGTCTCCCCCGAGAGGCCCGATTGGCCGGAGGAGACGGTCTTTATATCCTCGATGAGGGCGCTGAACTCGTACCCCGCGGGGATCCCGTAGTACCGGACGCCGTAGTCCTTCTCCCCTGGGGATGAGCTCTCGGATCCTAGAATGGCGATGGCCGGGATCTTGTCCACCTCGTACTTCGCTGCCACCTCTTTGTCGATGATAAAATTGTAGATCTCGGCGGTCACCTTGTCGGAGAGGGCGGCCAGTTCCTCGACCATCATCCTGGTCTCTTCGCAGTACTCACATTCGATCTTCTGAGTGAACATCACCAGTTTCACAGGGGTGGCCAAGGCCTCGAACTGCTTCCGGACCTGTTCCCTTTCTTTCTCTTTCAAGATAGGCACAGCGCGCTCCTTTCTAGGCTCTACTATTTAGCCAAGTGGTTATGCCGATTAGAGCCAAGACGAGATGTAACGTACCTAGGTAGCCCAGTATCGCGACCAGACCCAGGCGGAAGATACCGCTATCGGCGAGGTTGTGGACCTGTTGGGCGAACCTTTCGATATCTTCGCCCGTCTTTCGAACCTCCTGAGAGGTGCGGCTCAGGTTTTGGCTGGTCTCTTGGAGATCGGGGGGTATTCTCTCCAACTCTTCTGCCGTCAGTAAGAGCCCTTGGCCGGTGGAGTCGAGGCTTTGGCCTGCTCTCTTCAAGTCGGCTCCTACGGAGGCCAAGGGGTGTTCGTATTCGAGGGTGGCACCGGTTATGACGCGGACTCCGGCCACAAGGCTCTCGCTCCATTGAAGGGTTGCGGGAAGGGCTATCTCCTCCAAGAGCCCTCCAGCCTTGCTCACCTCTTCCCCCACCGTTAACAGGTTATCTCCGCTCTCCCTTAGAGGTTCGCTCGCCTGTTGGGCGAAATCGCCCACATCGGTGAGTGTTGCGCTTCCGCTTTCCAAGGTATCGGCAGCGGTATAGGCTACGAGGCTAGCGGTCTCGAGGGTCTTTTCCATCTGGTGGAGTTGGGTCCGCATCTGGGCGGTGGCTGCTGACCCTCGTCCCCAGGCGAGGATCATCAATATCATCCCCGCTATCCCATAGATGGTTATGATAAGGGCTATTACTTGCCTCAAGCGAGTCATCTTCCTCCGATCTGCATCCCCTCGATGCGGATGGTAGGGGCTCCGGTAGAGCCGTAAAAGGGCACAAACCGTAAATCGTCGGCGACAACTACGATATTCTTTAATATTTCCCCCAGGGTGCTAGCCACGGTAACCCCGCTGACCGACTTTGTCACCTCGCCCTTTTCGATCCACAGCCCGTTGGCGGCCACAGAGTAGTCGCCGCTTATGGGGTTTATACCCCCGGTGTTTAGAGTGCTCTTGACATAGAAGCCAGCCTCCACCTCTCTGATGAGTTCTTCTCTCGATAGGGAGGAGGGCTCTAGGTAGAAGTTAGTGGGGGAGACCTTGGGCAGATGGCGATAGGATCCTCGGGTCGCGTTCCCTGTGGATCGGGTTCCATCCTTCTGAGCGGTATAGTGATCGTAGAGGAGATGGCCTAGCACCCCGCTCTCCATCGCTCGTGTGCGCGAGGTGGGGACGCCCTCTCCATCGAAGGGGGCGGAGGCGTAGCCTCGCGGCAGGCGGCCGTTATCCACCAGGTTCACCGCCTCCGAGGCTACCTTTTGGCCCAACTTGCCCAGGAGAAAGGAGCGACCTCTTTGCATGGCCTCCCCAGTGAGGGCTTGTGATAT
>JBHIDN010000303.1:0-2733 GCA_046760125.1 Anaerolineae bacterium | reverse complement strand
ATATCGAGGTTGTAGGGACCGCCACAGGTGGGGCCGAGAGCATCGAGATAGCCAAGGAACTGGGCCCCGATATCGTCCTCATGGATATCAATATGCCCGACCTGGATGGCATCGCCGCTGCGGAGGCGATCCTCCAAGCCAGTCCCCATACCCAACTTGTAATGATGTCCGTGCAAAGTGAGGCCGACTACCTCCGGCGTTCCATGCTGGCGGGGGCCCGCGAGTTTCTCACCAAACCGTTCACCAGCGATGAACTGGTGACCGCTATCCGCCGGGTTTATAGGTTGCAACCCAGGATAGAAGCGCCGCCCCTCATCCAGCGCGCTCCGCCTCTCGAGGAGATCTCTCGCCCCACCAGGCCAGAGAAAAGGGGGAAAGCGATCGCCGTCTATAGCCCCAAGGGAGGTGTCGGTTGCAGCACTATCGCCACCAATTTGGCCATCGCCTTGGGAGAAGAAGGCGAAAGGAAGGTGGCCTTAGTGGACTTCAGCCTGCAGTTTGGCGACCTAGGGGTACTTTTGAACCTCCAACCCCAAAGCACCGTCGCCGACCTAGCGCCTCACATCGAGGAACTGGACGATATTCTCTTAGACGAGGTGATGCAGGCCCACTCCTCCGGCGTCAAGGCCCTCCTAGCACCTTCTCGGCCTGAGATGGCGGATCTGCTGGCCCCTGAGCATATGAGGAGGATCTTGGCCCAATTGAAAGGTATCTATGACTATGTCGTTGTCGATACGGAGTCATCCCTTTCCGACTTGACATTGGCGGTTCTGGAGGGCTCCGACAAGATCCTCGTGGTAATCACCCCAGATATACCGACCATCAAGAATGCGAAACTTTTCTTCGAGGTGATGGAGGCTTTGGATCACCCGCTGGAAGATATAATGTTGGTGCTTAACAAGGTGGATCGCCGAGGCTCTATCCAGGAGGAGAAGATCGAGGCCAGCATAAAGCACCCCATCGCCTCCCGGATCAGTAACGACCGAGAAACCGCCCTCGCCGCTGCCAATCAAGGGATACCCCTTCTCATCGGCCAAAAGAATAGGCCGATCTCCCAAGATATCTTAACCTTGGCCCATCAACTGAGAGGAGAACTGGAGAAGGTAGAGAAGGTTATGTCCGAGGAAGCGGTGTCGGGGTCAAGGGGTCTAATAGGACGGATTTTCCGCTCCCCCAAGATCCTATAAGGATAATCACATCATCACTTCCCTACAGGAAAGAAAAGAGAGGAGGCCAAACGGTATGTCGCTCCTCAGAAGGATCGAGAGGAACCAAGAGGGTTCGCAGGAGACCGCGCCTTCGAAGTTAGAGGAGCTGCGCGTCAAGCGGCGGCCTGCCAGGCCCACTCGCGACGCCTACGCCGAACTGAAGAGCCAAGTCCAGAAAAAAGTCATCGCTGAACTCGATCCCCGGATGGACCTCGCCAAGACTGCAGAGGTGAGGGGGGCGATCGAGGAGATCTTTTACGCCATCTTGGCTGAGGAGAATATCATCCTCAGCCGGGCTGAGCGGATGACTCTTTTCGAACAGGTGGCCGCGGAGATCCTCGGCCTGGGGCCCTTAGAGCCTCTCCTACGGGATGAGACGGTGACTGAGATCATGGTCAATGGGCCAGACAACATCTACGTAGAGCGCCACGGCAAGGTGGAGAAGACCCCCTACAAGTTTGAGAGCGACGACCATGTGTTGCGCATCATAGATCGGATCGTCGCTCCCCTTGGCCGCCGGGTAGACGAGAGTCAACCTTATGTGGACGCCCGACTGCCCAATGGCGACCGCGTGAACATCATCATCCCCCCTCTTTCCATTGTCGGGCCGGTGATCACCATCCGCGTCTTCTCCAAGATCCCCTTCACCATGGAGGATTTCATAGAGTTGGGAACCTTCACGCCGGAGTTGGCGGAGTTCGTCGAAGCCTGCATCAAGGCGCGATTGAATATCCTCATCACCGGCGGCACCGGCTCCGGCAAGACGACCACCTTGAACGTTCTCTCTGGCTATATCCCTAACCATGAGCGGATAATAACCATCGAGAACGCCGCCGAACTTCAGCTCCAACAAGAGCATGTGGTATCGTTGGAGTGTCGCCTCCCTAACATAGAGGGAAAAGGCGAGGTGACCATCCGGGATCTGGTCATCAACTCCCTCCGAATGCGCCCCGATCGGATCATCGTGGGCGAGGTGCGAGGAGGGGAGGCCTTGGATATGCTCCAAGCGATGAACACCGGTCACGATGGGGGCATGACTACCCTCCACTGCAACAGTCCTCGCGACGCCCTAGCCCGTCTGGAGACCATGGTCCTCATGGCCGGCGAAGATCTCCCCCATCGAGCGATCCGGGAACAGATCGCCTCCGCTATCCACCTCATCATCCACCAGGAACGGATGCGAGATGGCTCTCGGAAGGTGGTCCAGGTGACGGAGGTACAAGGGATGGAGGGAGATGTCATCGTCCTACAAGATATCTTTGCCTTCGAGCAGTTGGGATATGAAGGAGGGAAGATCATCGGCCAGTTACGCCCCACCGGGGTCCGACCCAAATTTGTGGAGCTAATCGAGACTTCGGGGATCCATCTTCCTCCCAACATATTTGGCTATGATGCCCATGGACGGAGGCTCTGAAAGGGAGAACCGTGAACCCTACCTTGATCATAGCGGCGATGGCCGGCCTCTCCATAATCGTCCTCTTTTGGGGGGTGGCTCGAACCATAGGTGGTGAGTCAGACCTAATCC
>JBHIDN010000302.1:0-2747 GCA_046760125.1 Anaerolineae bacterium | reverse complement strand
GATCCCGGTATCCTCTCCCGCCTTGAGATATACCTTCAAGAGAGGCTGGAGTTAGCCAAATCTGACCTGGATAAGTATGAACGAGAGGGGCACGGACATCTTTCTTACCTGGCCCGCTTCTACCACGACTGGTATAAAGAGGTGCTAACCTCGTTACGAGAGATGTATGGTCAGGACCTGTTGTGCGCTTTCCACCGCTTGCAAGAAGAAGGCGACCTGGAGATCATCACCAGCGCTGCCACCCACGCCTACCTCCCTCTCATGGAACGGGACTCTACCATCCACGGCCAACTGAAGGTGGGGATAGATAGTTATCGCCGCCACTTTGGCCGAGACCCTCGAGGGGTCTGGCTGCCCGAGTGCGGCTACCGACCGGCATATCTAAAAGAGAGGCGCTACAAACCGGGGATCGAAGAGTTCTTGGATGACCTCGGCCTCCGTTATTTCTTCACCGATACCCACGCTTTGGAGGGTGGGCCGCTATTAGGAAAGTCAGCGGGAGACGTGATAGGGCCCTATGGCGGGATCCCGCGCCGGAAACTGGTGATCAGCGAAGAGCCCCTAGCCACCAAAGGAACCACCTTCCGGCCCTACTTCGTCCATGGCACGCCTGTAGCCGTTTTCGGCCGCAATCAGCGGACGGGTTTGCAGGTCTGGTCCGCGGCCCATGGATACCCAGGGGACTACATATATCGGGAGTTCCACCGCAAGGATTCCAGTTCCGGGCTCAGGTATTGGCGGGTCACAGGCGGCGTGGACCTAGACCAGAAGGAGTTTTACGACCCTTACCACGCCTTCAACAAGGCAAAAGAACACGCCAACCACTTCGCCCATCTGGTAACCGAGGAACTCAGCAAATACCACCACGATGCCTCTGAGTTCGGCATCGTCGTCTCCGCTTATGATACGGAACTTTTCGGCCACTGGTGGTTCGAAGGGGTAGCCTGGCTGAAGGAGGTCCTGACCATCTTGGGAAAAAGCGAGGAGGTCGAACTCACCACCGCTGGGGCTTACTTGGAGGAGTACCCTCCCACTGAGGCCTTGGCTCTGCCTGAAAGTTCTTGGGGCCAGGGAGGGACCCACTGGACCTGGCTCAACCCGGAGACGGAGTGGATCTGGCACCTCATCCATCATGTGGAGCGGAGGATGGAAGAACTGATAGAGAGCCACGGGAAGGAGAGCGATATGCGCCGGGTCTTTGAGCAAGCAGCGCGGGAACTTCTGCTTCTGGAGTCCAGCGATTGGCCCTTCCTCATAAGCACCGGCCAGGCCAAAGAGTACGCCACCTCCCGCTTTCAAGGGCACCTGGCTCGCTTCAACCACCTGGCCCATTTAGCCTCGGCGGGGAAGGTGGAGGAGGAAGACACAGCCTTCCTTGACCTCCTGGCCCAGGTGGATAACCCCTTCCCCCGCATAGACTATCTAGCCCTCGCCAACCGAGAGAGGAGATTTGGACCAGGGGCAGGAAGTGGGGTCTGATGCCGCCATGGATGAGGGCCTTCTTTTGATGTGAGGGGAAGTTGGAAGAGTACAACGAAGGGCTAGGTGTGGTATATGAGCGGCTAGTCCTGAAGGATCACCTCCAGCGCCTCAGGAAGCGATACCCGATCGAGCGCGTACTAGAAGCCCCTATCTACGGCATGGCTGGAGTTACGGGAATAAACAGCGTACCTCTAGCCCAATGGGGCTGTCAGGTGACCCTGGTCGATACGGACGCCCAACGATTGAAAGGGGTAGAGAGGGTCTGGCGAGAACTAGGACTGCCCTGCAAATTGGTACATCTCCCAAACCTGACCCCTCTTCCTTTCCCGGACGGCTCTTTCGAACTGGCCTGGAATTGGGCTGCTCTCTGGTACCTAGATGATGTCCCTGCCCTGCTTGGGGAACTGGCCCGCGTCTCGAGAAGCCTGGTCTTTGTGGCCATGCCTAACCGATGGCAGATCGGATATTGGTTGCGCAAGCACCTGATCGACAAGGAGTTCTTCACCCAGGTAGATGAGAGATGGGTGGAGATAGAGAGGGTGAAGAGTGCCCTGAGGGAAGCGGGGCTCAAGATCATCGAGGAGGGGGTTTTAGACATCCCTCCCTGGCCAGACACGGTGATGCCCGCTGCGGAGGTCATAAAGCGCTTGGGCATCAATTCCAAGCGGCTAGAGGAGAGATTCACCGGCGAAGGTTGGCGGTGGAGCGCCATGGATTATTACCTGGGTCGCAAACCAAACCTGATGGAACAGGTACGCCGGTACACATGGCTAGAGAGGCTTCCCCTACCTTGGCGTCTGAAACTCCTCTGGGCCCATCACCGCTACGTATTAGGAAGGAAGGTCTGAATATGAAGATCTTAGTCACCGGAGGGGCTGGCTTCATCGGCAGCCATGTCACGGAAGCCCTCCTAGCCCGGGGCGATGAGGTGGTCTGCTTCGACAACTTTAACGACTATTACAGCCCATCTCGCAAGCGGAAGAACGTGGCCCCTTTCCTAGGGAACCCTTCCTATTGCCTCTACGAGCAAGATATCCGCGACCTAGAGGGGATGGAGCCTATCTTCGCCCGAGGGGAGATAAAGAAGATAGTCCACATGGCCGCTTTGGTCGGTGTCCGCCACTCCGTGCAAAACCCCCTCGATTACCCCCCGGTCAACGAGCGGGGAACCCTCTACCTTTTGGAGTTGGCGCGACGATATGGGGTTCGGAATTTCGTCTTCGCCTCCAGTTCCTCCGTTTACGGGGCCAACAAGAAAACCCCCT
>JBHIDN010000301.1:0-2762 GCA_046760125.1 Anaerolineae bacterium | reverse complement strand
AGGAGCGCTCCCTTCGAGGGGGAGGCTGAGATCGTACTCTTGGAGGATGGGCTGGAGGTGGAGGAGTATGAAGGGTTGGATCTGACGGGCAAGGTGGTGCTCACCAAGGGCGATGTGCGAAGGGTCCACCATCTGGCCGTGGAGAAGGGGGGAGCGGTGGGCCTCATCTATGATGGGATAAAGGAGTTGCCCGGCCTGGAGCGTCGCCTCGATAACGCCCTTCAGTACACATCTTTCTGGTGGTATGGAGGGGAGAGAAGGTGCTTCGGCTTCGTGCTCTCACCCCAGGAAGGGGAGCGGCTCCGACGATCGATTAAGAGGGGATCGGTGGCCAGGGTTCGGGCTAAGGTGATAAGCCGGTTCTGGGATGGCAGTCTAGAGGTGGTCTCGGCCCTTTTGCCGGGAGAGAGCGATGAGGAGGTGGTAGTAGTGGCTCATCTCTGCCACCCTCAATGGTCGGCCAACGACAACGCTTCCGGCTCGGCGACTCTCCTGGAGGTGGCCCGTACCCTGCGTAGACTAACCCTTAGGGGCAGGCTTAAGGAGCCCAGGCGGAGTATCCGCTTCCTTCTGGTCCCGGAGTTGACCGGCACCTACGCCTACCTTGCAGCCCATGAGGAGAGACTACCCCAGATGATCGCCGGCCTCAATCTGGATATGGTGGGAGAGAGCCAAGAACTTTGCGGGAGCACCCTGGTGGTGGAGCGGCTTCCCGGATCCACCCCTGCTTTCTCAGGAGACCTCTTGGAGCGACTGTTAGAGGCGGTGGCCGAGGATGTCCCAGGGTATGCCGGGGCGGGAGGTTATCCCTCCTTCCGGTATGGCAGCACTCCCTTCTCGGGGGGCAGCGATCATACTATCCTCTCCGATCCGACGGTGGGGATCCCTTCCCCCCTTCTCATCCAATGGCCGGACAGATTCTATCATACCAGCCTCGATACTCAGGATAAGGTGGGTCCCCGGATGTTGGCCCGGGTGGGCAAAGTGGCGGGCACTTACGCCTATTTCTTGGCCCTGGCCGGGCGCGAAGAGGCCACCTGGCTGGCCTGGGAGATGCTGACCCGTTTCAAGGAGAGGTTGGTGCGCCTGGTACAGGAGGAAAGAAGGGCAGGGGGAGAATTAGTTAGGAAGGTCGGTCGCCTTCAAAACCAGGGGATTTTGGGTTTGCGCTCTCTCCGACGGCTAGCGGATATAGAGTTGAAGGGGTTTGAGAGCGAGCTCTCTTCTTTCACCCAGCGGGAGTTGAAGAACGTTCCGCGATTAGGGAACGAGGAGGTGAGGCCCACGGAAAACGAGTGGGAGGAGGAAGCCCGGCGACTGGTGCCCCGCCGCCTCCACAAAGGGCCCATCCGTGTGACCCCCTACCTTCGCCGCCTGAGTTCTGAAGAGCGGGAGAGGTGGTGGCGACTGGAACACAGGTATGGCAACGCCTTATGGTATCTCTTGCCCCTTACCCTATACTGGGCCGACGGAGAAAGAACCCTGCACGAAATAGTCGACTTGGTGGAGATGGAGACGGGAAAGAGAGCGGCCGAACTTCTGGTTACCTACTGCCGAACGCTAAGCGATCTGAGTTTGCTCCACCTACTGGAGAGATGACCCTTTGGTTTATGGCACCAGCGATGCTATAATTTTGAGGCCAACGTTTTCGACTTTGAGGGAGGATCCCTTTATATGTATCTTCGCCCCGAAAGAAAGGGAAATCCACTTCTCAGGTGGTCGCTCATCGTGGCTATCATCGTCGCTGCGGCGGGGCTCTACCTGGTTAAGCAAAGGCCGGAGCTAGTGGGTCAGGAACCGACCCCCCAGGTCGTAGAGACGGCAGAAGAGCACTTAAAGAACGGCGACGCTTTCTTCGCCCAGGGCGAGATAGAGAAGGCTTTGGCGGAGTATGAGCGGGCGACGGAGATCGACCCCGAAAGCGCCACGGCTTATGCCCGCTGGGGGAAACTTCTGGCTATCAGGCGGCGGTATTCGGAGGCCGTGGAAAAGACCAAGAAGGCTGTTCAGTTGGACCCCGGAGATGCCGAGGGGTATGCCCTTTTGGCCATGGCCCTCGATTGGAACGGAGAGTACGATGAGGCTATCCGGGCGGCGCTACGAGCCATAGAGATCGACCCTGGATATGGAGAGGCCTACGCCTATCTGGCTGCCGCCTATGCTGACAAAGATCGATACGATGAGGCCTTGGAGAACGCCCAGATAGCCATTCAGTTGGATGATCGAAATTATGCGGCCCACTTCAACTTCGGCTGTGTCCTAGAGAGGATGGGGAACTACAGTCAGGCGATCGCTGAGTATGAACGGGCTGCGGAACTCGCACCCCATTTAGGGTATCTCCTCATCCGCTTGGGTAAGAACCTTTGGGCTTTGGGTAATTATGAACAAGCCACCGCTCAACTCCAGAAGGCTGTAGAGGTGGACCCCAAAGACCCGGAGGGGTATGACTTCTTAGGGTTTCTTTACTTCGGACAGGGGGATTATGAAAGGGCCTTGGCCTTCTTTGAAAGAGCGATAGAGGTAGATCCCCAGTTCGCCAACGCCTATGGACACCTGGGCCTCACTTACTACGTTCAGCGGAAATATGAGGATGCGATTCACAATTTCGAGCGGGCCATAGAGTTGGGCGCCCAGTCCGCCGAATACTACTACGAACTGGGTTGGTCCTATGTCTTCTTTGAGGAGTGTGAGAAGGCGATCCCCTACTTCGACGCCGCGGTGCGCCTGGATCCTAACGCTCAGGCGGCCTGGGAAGGGTTGGA
>JBHIDN010000300.1:0-2765 GCA_046760125.1 Anaerolineae bacterium | reverse complement strand
CTGAAGGCAGCCTTCGCCGGGGAGAGCCAAGCCCATATGCGCTACCTCATCTTCTCCGAAAAGGCGGAGAGGGAAGGATACCCAAATATAGCCCGTCTCTTCAAGGCCATCGCCTTCGCCGAGCAGGTGCACGCCACCAATCACTATCGGGAACTGGGAGGTATCAACGCCTCGCCCCAGAACCTCCAGAGAGCCATCGATGGGGAGAGCTGGGAGGTGGAGGAGATGTACCCTGCCTACCTAGCGGTGGCCCAACTGCAGGAGGAGAAGGGAGTCCAACGCTCCATGGGTTATGCCCTGGAGGCGGAGAAGATCCATGCCGCCATCTATACGAAGGCTAAAGAGGCCACGGAGGCAGGGAAGGACATAGAGATAGGAGCGGTCTACATCTGCTCAGTCTGTGGGCACACGGTAGAGGGAGAGCCCCCTGAGCGCTGCCCGGTCTGCAAAGCCAGGCGCGATAAGTACGTTAAGTTCTAGCCTGGGCTGGGGTCTTCCGCCATCTTGAGATGGCGAAAGAATTGTGCTAATATCATTATTGCTAGGGTTGGCCGCCTGTGGTCAGGGAGCAACTCACAAGGCGGCCAACCCCGCTAGGCATCGAAAGGGAGGGGGAGATGGAAAAGTGGGAATGTCTCGTCTGTGGCTATATCTACGACCCAGCGGAAGGCGACCCCGAGGGAGGGATAGCGCCGGGCACGTCTTTTGAGGAGTTGCCCGATGATTGGGTCTGCCCCCAATGCGGGGCGGAGAAGGAGATGTTCGAGAGGTTGGAGGAGTAGCATGGGGCCAATTAAAGTCAAGGAGGGCCTCTATTGGATCGGGGCCCTCGATCCAGAGCGACGCATCTTCGATGTCATCATGCCCCTAGATCGGGGCACGACCTATAACTCCTACCTCATCGAGGCCCAAAAGCCCACCATCGTGGAGACGGTCTCCATCAAGCCGGAGGCTCAAGAGGAGTTCTTCGCCAACATAAAAGCCCTCCTAGACCTCGAGGATCTCGCCTATATCGTCCTCAACCACCTGGAGCCCGACCATTCCGGGGCCCTGGAGAACCTTTTGGCTAAGGCTCCAAAGGCCAAGGTCGTCGTCTCCAAGCGTGGGGAGCACTTCGTCAAGAATCTCCTCAACCGCGAGATCGATCTACTCAGAATGCAAGACGGGGATACCCTCGACCTAGGGGAGAAGACCCTGCGTTTCATCTCCGCCCCCTTCGTCCACTGGCCGGATACCATGCTTACTTATCTAGTTGAGGAGAGAGTGCTTTTCCCTTGCGACTTCTTGGGCTGCCATTTCTGCGATGAGCGCCTCTTCGACGATCTGGTGGGCGATTTCAGTTCCCACTTCCGCTACTATTTCAACACTATCATGCGACCTTACAAGGAGTACGCTTTCAAGGCGGTGGAGAAACTCGAGGGCCTGAAGATCGACCTCATTGCCCCCTCCCATGGCCCCATCCTGCGCACCGACACCCAAAGGTACATCGACCTATATCGAGAGTGGAGCAGTCCCAAGCCCAAGGTCAAAAAGAGAGCCCTCATCTTCTATGCCAGCGCCTATGGCAACACCGCCAGGATGGCCCAGGAGATCGCTAGAGGGGTGGAGGAGGAAGAGGTAGAGGTCGCACTTCTCGATCTGGAGGAGGTCGTGCCCACCGAGGTCTTGGAGGAGATCGAGGAGGCAGATGCCCTCATCGTCGGTTCTCCTACCTTTGTCGGGGATGCCATAAAGCCCATCTGGAACCTCCTCTCCAGCCTGACCACCATCAAGGTGAAGGGCAAGGTGGGGGCAGCTTTCGGCTCCTACGCCTGGAGCGGGGAGGCGGTGGGCCTCATCGAGGAGCGCCTGAGGAACTTGAAGTTCAAGGTCCCGGAGCTCGGGGTGAGGGCCATTCTCGTCCCCACGGCCGAGGACCTAGAGAATTGTCGCCAGTTCGGGAGGAAGATAGCGAAGGCCCTGTAGTTCCCCTCACTCATGCTGCTAGGAAAGAGATGAACGGTCAAGGCGAGAAAGAAGGAAAGGCGGGAGGATAGGAGCGCGAAAGGAAAGAGAAAGGCGATTAAAAAATCACTGGGAGGTAACGATAGATGGAAAAGTGGAGATGCACGGTATGCGGCTACATCTACGATGGGGATACCCCGCCGGATAGATGCCCTAATTGCGGGGCTCCCAAGGAGAAGTTCGAGGTGCTAGAGGAGAAGGCGGCGCAGTTGATCGAGAGGTCCCGCCTCTCCAACAGTCTTCATATGGCGCTCTACACCCTGCTCGATGAGGTGGCCGAGGTGGCCCAGAAGGGAATAGAGGACAATCTAGACCCCCGATGCTTGGAGATATTCACCCAGGCCAAGGAAACAGCCGGGCTCATCCAGCAGAGGGTGAAGGCCGAGATCCAAACCCACATCGGCAAGGGAAAGTGGGGTTAGGAGTAGACTATGAGCGAAAAGATAATCGCCCTCCTCAACGAGGATATCAAAGGGGAACACACGGCCATCGTGCAGTACCTTCGCCACGCCTACGCTTTGGGGGAGGGAGAGATGGCCTGCGAGATCGAGGCCATCGCCAGGGAGGAGATGCGCCACTTCGATTGGCTCTCGGAGAAGGTAGTGGAGTTAGGGGGCAAGCCCGCTCTGGAGCGGACGGAGATGGATCTGGGAGGCACCACCCCCGCGGAGTGGCTACGGCGCGACGTCAAGGCGGAAGAGGACGCCATCACCATGTATAAGGAGCATATAGAGGCTATCGAGGACCCCAAGATAAAACGG
>JBHIDN010000299.1:0-2765 GCA_046760125.1 Anaerolineae bacterium | reverse complement strand
CGCACCGCCTGATCGATCTGTCCGTAGTAGCGGGCGCTCTCGGCGGTAAGGAAGTGGGGATACAAGAGGAAGGCCAGATCATGGATAGTGATGATCGATTTGCAGTTACGACGGAAAGGGGGGATGAAGTCAGGACTATGGAGGATATCAAGGCCCAGGGGGCCGATCTCCAGGGGTAAAGTCCACTGTTCTAGGCGATGGTGGCTGGGGGTCCAGAGGGAGCAGCGGGAGAAATTCTCCTCTTCCGTTAATACTGTTTTGTCCTTGCGGCTTTGGAGGATAAAAATTTCATCCTCCCTATCAAGGTGGGCTAACTCCCTGACCAGGTTCAAGATGTATTGGCCGATGCCCGCCTGGCTATAGTAGACCAGCCGGGCATCTATGCCGATACGCATGGGCAAACATCCTTTGAAGATCAACTGAAAATCATTATAACCCCCCCAGCCCTGGGAAGCAAACCAGAGTTTCAAAAAGTCCGATGCTCTGCCCCAGAAGCCTGTCAAAACGACCGATGATAGAGGGGACAACCAGGAGATAGGTCATGGACGCACCTTCTTCCCCACTACGCCAAGTGTGAGCATGTTTTTCAACGCTCTTCTTTCTTTTAGAAATCTTTCTAGTTGTGGTAGAATAGCGATACAAAGGTTGTGGGAGGCGAGCATGCCTAGAGAGACGTTAGACGAGGGGATTAAGGCGCTTCAGGACGATCTTTTGAAGATGGCTGATCTGGTCGATGAGGCGATAGGTCTAGCGGTCAAATCCCTGACTGAAAGGGACGAAGGTCTGGCTGGGAAGGTGATCGCTGCTGACGAGGAGATCAACAAGGCTCAACGGGAGATCGACGAGAGGTGTCTCGTTCTCATCGCTACCCAGCAGCCTCTAGCCAGCGATCTACGAGTTATCCTAGCCATCTCTGGCATCGCTACGGAATTAGAACGGATGGCGGACCACGCCAAAGGTATCGCCCAACTCACCAAACGTTTGGCTCCCCAGCCTCATCTGAAACCCTTGATCGATATCCCTCGCATGGCGGAGAAGGGGCAATCGCTCCTGCGGGAGCAACTGGAGGCTTTCCTAGCCCACGATGCAGAGAGGGCCAGGGCCTTAGCCAAACAGGATGACGAGATGGACGCCCTCTACGATCAAATATACCGGGAGCTGCTGATCTTCATGATGGACGACCCTCGGACCATCACTCGGGCTACCTATCTCATCTGGGTGGCCCATGACCTAGAGCGGATAGGAGACCGCACCACCAATATCGGCGAGCGGGTGGTCTTCATGGTAACGGGCGAGGTGGAAGAACTCAACCCTCCGCCCCAGACGGAGGCTAGGCATGGATGAGACAAAGGAGCTCTTGGCCTGGCTTGATGAGGAGCAGCGGCGAGAGAAGGCTGTCCTTGAAGAGTTGCGCAAACAGGCCGATGACCACGCGACTCACATCGAGGATCTGGTTAACCGCTTCGGGGAGTTGGAGGGCCGGTTGGCTCGTCTCCAGGGTCAGTTAGCCCAACTTCCCAGCCCGGATGAGACCTTGTCGCGGGTGAGAGCGGAGGCGAGCCTCGTGGTCCGCGAGGCTCGAGAGGAGCGACGCCGAGCGGAGGAGCAAGCAGCAGCGTTGCGTCAGCGGGAGAGGGAGAGCATGGCCCAGGCTCTGGCGAGACTGCGGGAGGAGATTATCTCTCTCTTAGAGAAGAAAATGGAGCCCTTGGATTTTCAAAGGTCTGAACTCCAAAGGTTGTCGGAGGCTATCGTGGGCCTGAGCCAAGAGATCTCTGGCCTCCGAGAGGAGACCGTTGCTCAGGGGAGAAAGATAGGGTATCTGGAGAGCAGGGTCGATAAGAGCGCCCAAAAGATCGCAGAGTTAGGACTTATGGGGGAGGAGATACGGAAAGATCGCGAGGGGTTCCTGGAGGAGCTGCGGCGGCTGAAGGACGAGCGTCGGAAGGAGATAGCGGAGTTGCGCCAGGATAGAGCAGCCTGGCAGCAGGAACTATCCAAGCAGGAGGAAGAGACGCACCGTTTGGAGGAGCAAATTAAAGAAGCGACGAAACTATTGGCCAGTTTGCATAAGTTGGAGAAGGAACTGCGGGTGCGGCGAGATCAGTTGCTGCATCTGCAGCAGGTGGGAGAGGAGCGTCTTAAGCGACAACTCGAGGAGTGGCGGAGGGAGAACGAGAAGCGGTGGGCCAAGAGTGCCGCAGAGTGGGAAAGGCAAAGAGAGGAGGAGGCAAAGCGCCAGGCGCGCTTTGCGGAGATATGGCGGATCCAACGAGAGTATGCCCGACGACAGATGGCTGAGTTGGAGCGATGGATCGAGGAGTTGGAAGAACAGATTAAGGGGTCTTAAGGGTGGTGGGTGAAGATCGCGGGACCCGAGTAATAGGTACGGCTGGCCACGTCGACCACGGGAAATCAGTCCTGGTGAAGGCTCTGACAGGCATCGACCCCGACCGGCTCAAGGAGGAGAAGGAGCGGGAGATGACCATCGATCTGGGCTTCGCTTGGTTCACCCTACCCTCGGGCTTGGTGGTGAGCGTCATCGATGTGCCAGGGCATGAGGATTTCATCAAGAACATGTTGGCCGGAGTGGGGGGGATCGATGCTGCTCTGCTTGTGGTGGCTGCCGATGAAGGGGTGATGCCCCAAACGGTGGAGCATCTAGCCATCTTAGACCTTCTAGAGGTGAGACGGGGAGTGGTAGCCCTGACTAAGGTGGATCTGGTAGAGGATGAGGAGTGGCTAGAACTTGTGGCTGCTGATGT
>JBHIDN010000298.1:0-2772 GCA_046760125.1 Anaerolineae bacterium | reverse complement strand
CGCGGAGAGGGAGGAGCACGAGCGACCCCTTTAGTATCATTGATGGGCAAAGCGGTTCGCCGTGAGGGCTTCCCTTAAGGCCCGCCCCAAAATACCACGCAGCCTCCTCCCAGATTTCAAATGAAGAGGGCTCCCAGCTTCTGGGAGCCCTCCCACTTTACCTGGCAGGAACTACTCGTCTACTACCACCACGCCCAGCGGGAGAAATGGTCGACTAGGATCTCTCCCACTTCCCCATCTTGATCCGCATCGATAGTTTCTATAGTGACCCACTGCCCGTTATCCCAGTAGTAGACGACGGGCACTGTGCCGAAATCGATGAGGACCAGTTTCTCAAATTGGAGGTGGGGTCCCAACCTCACCACTGTCTGACCGTCGCGGACGAAGACCATGAGCCTAAGTAGCCTTGCGCGATCCAAGGCGTGGGGAGGAACAACGACCGTCACCCCTCCTGCTTCTAACTCCGCCCCGGTCTCCGGTCGAAACAGCGCCCTATCGAAGAACCGCTCACCGCCCCCGCCTGCGTAGGCTGCTGATGTTAACGCCGCGAAGAGCAGACCTACCAGGACAAGAGCGGTGAAGGCTTTGAATACCCGCTTTTTCATTCCCAGCACCTCCTTCGGTAGCCCGGCCATCTTGGGAGACCCAAGATCCGTGGCTTTGCGTCCCACCCTCACGAGTGGTTTGCCTTTTCGGGGTGTGCTTGGCTAAAACACTATCAAAGCACAACCGTTGCCTGTTTTCTTGACTCCATACCTCCTGCCAGGCTATCTTCAATTATATAGCCCTCAGAGAGGGGACGTCAATAGGAAAGAGGTACCAAGAGCCCCATAACTAGCTATCCAGATGAGCCAGCCTCTCGTCTGCCTTTTGCCCTCCCTCTTTGGCCCCTAGGGCCTGGAAAAGCCCCTTCGCACGTTTCAGATACTCAAAGGCTTCTTCCCCCTCTCCTCTCTCCTCCAGCATTATCCCCAACTCAAAAGATGTCTCGGCCAGATTGAGCCTGTCGTCCAACTCCTCATAGGCTTCCATCGCCTGGCGGAGACACTCCTCCCCCACTTCAAACTCTCTTTCCTCCCTATGGATGGAAGCCAAAACCCTAGCCGTATCCGCTATCCCCAACCGGTCGTCTATCTTGCGGAACAGTTCCCTCGCCTTATCGCAGAACCCCCTCGCTGACTCCAACTCCCCCTGACCGAGCCGGGCCTCGGCTAGATGGAGGTAGGCCAACCCGGTATGATAGACATCTCCCACCTTCTGGAAGACCCGAAGGCTCCTCTCATAACATCTCTCTGCTTCTCCCCACTCCTCCAACGAGGCATGGGCGTATCCCAGGTTGAGGTACCCCAGAGCGGCTTCGAGAGGAAGCCCCTCTCCCTCCAAAATGGCGATCGCTTTTTCATAATGCTCTATCGCCTTGCCCTCCTCCCCTTGGGCGTCGTGAACGTTCCCTAGATTGCCCAGGATCCTAGCCCTCTGCACCTCATCGCCAGCGCGCTCCGAGAGCAAAAGCCCCTCCTCGTAGTGGCGGATCGACGCCTCCCAGTCACCTTTCAAAAACAGGGCCGTACCCATGACGGAGAAGGCGCGGGCCATCTGGCGAAGGTCCTCTACCTTTCGAGATACCCCCATGCTCTCTGCGCAGAGAGCGAGAGCCTGCTCCCAGTTCCCCATCCTCATCTGAAGATCCGCCATCTCGGTGAGGAGGTTCGACTGCCTGGTCTCATCTCCCAACTCTTTGCTCAACCGCAAAGCCAGGACGAGGCTCTCTAGCGCCGCTTCCCGCCGGCTGAGGGTGGAAAGCAACCCCCCTCGCCTTCTAAGGATCTCTATCCTTTGCCCTTTGCTCTCCGGTGTCTCTTCTCCCTCATCCAAAACCGATAGGGCAACCAGATAGAACTGGAGAGCCTCGTCGAGGGCATACAACCTCTCTGCCCTATCCGCCGCCTTCAAGGAATAGACGAGGGCTTTCTCCGCGTTTCCTCCCTTGAAGTAATGATGAGCCAGATCGTAGATCACCTCCTCCAAGGAAGATGAATGCATCTCTTCTATGCACCTTGCTATGGTCAAATGGTATTCTCGCCTCAGATCATAAGGCAACTCATCGTAGAGCATCTCTCGGATCTTAGAATGGGTAAATCGGTATTTCCCATCATCGGAGGCGATCAACTGGTACCTTCGCCCCAACACTCTGAGCCGCTTCAGGAGATCTAACCTGCTTCCACCCAGGACAGAAACCAGGATCGAGAGGTCGAACCTCCGGCCCAAGACCGCCGCGCAATCCAAGAGGTCCCGTTGTTCCTCGCCAACGGCCTCCACCCGGCGGGCGATAACGTCAAAAATCCCAGAAGGGATCTCAGACCCTGCCAGCCTCTCATCTGCGTGCCAGCCAGCCTCATCTTTGGATAAGGCCCCCTTATCTCGCAGGAGTTTTAGTACCTCTAGGACGAAGAAAGGGTTCCCCTCCGTCTCCTCGAAAAGCCAGGCTAAAAACTCCTCTCCCAGGCCTCCTTCGGGAAAGAGATCGCCAAGCATCTGCCATAGATCATCTCTAGTAAGGCGTGCCAACTGGATCTCCCTTAACAGCCCCTCTCGACTTAAGCGGCGGCGCATCTCCAAAAGGGGATGCCCTTCTTCTGTTTGGACCTCCTCACTGCGGTAAGTCCCGACCACGAGTATCCTACTCCCCCGGATATTTCTAGTCAGGTAGTGGAGGAGTTGGAGGGTTGTGGTGCTAGCCCATTGCAGGTCATCCAGGAGAAGAAAAAGGGG
>JBHIDN010000297.1:0-2780 GCA_046760125.1 Anaerolineae bacterium | reverse complement strand
CCCTGATAGGGCTTTTGACTATCCCCTTGGCGGTGGTAGCCTACGCCTTGGTGGGGTTCGGACTTCAGTTCGGGGGGCTAGGAATGGTCTCCGACCTACCTGGGGCGGAGAGCCTGATGCGAGAATGGTCGCCTCTGGACGTGGCCTGGGGGCCTGGCTGGGGGATCATAGGTTTAGGTGGCTTCGGGGTGCTGGGAGGCAGGTTGGGCGGGGATCTGGTCCCCCTCTTCCTCTTCCAGGCCGCCCTAGTAGCCACCGCGACGGCTATCCCCCTCCTCTCCCTGGCTAAGAGATTGAAATTCCCCCTCCTCTTGCTCATCTCTTTTTTCACCGGCGGTATCCTCTACCCCCTCTTCGGCAACTGGGTTTGGGGTGGGGGCTGGCTCTCACAACTGGGGAAAAACACCGGCCTGGGCCATGGGTTCATCGACTTCGCCGGCTCGGGTACGGTACATCTATTAGGGGCCGGGGTAGCCCTGGCGGGGATACTGGTCTTCGGCACCCGACTCAAGAGACGCCGAAGGCCCGTGGCTCCTCCCCCGGTTCATCTCCCCTTGTTAGCCCTCCTGGGCACTTTCCTTCTCCTGATAGGCTGGCTGGGGGTGGCCTTGGGGAACCCCCTCCTCGACGAAACGTTGCCTTTCGCCCAGGTTGCGCTCAACCTGATGCTTTCGGCCTCCGGGGGGCTGTTGGCAGCCGCCATCTACAGTTGGTTCACCACCGGGACTCCAGACGCCCTTATCTCCCTCCGTGGCGGAGTGGCTGGGCTGGTGGCCGCCAGCGCTTCGTTCCCTTTCGCTCCCCCCTGGGCCTCCCTGCTTATCGGGGCTATAGCCGGCCTTCTCCTTCCCCTGACCGTCTATCTCGTGGAGGTGAAATTGAGGCTGGACGACCCCACAGCGGTGGTGGGGATACACGCCATCCCTGGAGTCTGGGGGCTTTTAGCCCTGGGGCTTTTCGCCAATGGAGGGAGTGGCGTGGGATGGAACGGGGTAGGCATTGGCGACTACTTGGGGGTCTCTGGACAGGGGGTCTCCGGCTACCTCGTGGTCTCCGGTTTCCAGCCCGATCCCACGCAACTCTATGCCCAGTTAGTGGGGCTAGGGGCTCTCGTTCTCCTGATGGGGGCAGTTTGGCTGGCTTTCCGAGGGTTGGATCGCTTGCTCATGAACTGGGTACAGCCTCGCATAGAACTGGAGAGTTTGGAACTGAAAAAGGCGAGTTACTCTCGCCGTGGTCAATAGCCCCAGGGGTTCTCGCCTTCCAGGAGGGCTACCACCTCCTCATCGGTGGTCTGGTCGAAGGTCATATAGAAACTCCCCACCGCCCAGAAGATCTCCGGAGCGTGGAGACAGATCAACCGATCTACCTTCCTTTTCAGCCGCTCGATAGTCTCCCTGGGCCCCACGGGAACAGCCAAGATCAACTCTTCTATTTCGGTCTTCTGCAAAGCGTCGATGGTGGCCTCGATGGTGGCTCCGGTGGCTATCCCGTCATCCACCAGGATCACCCTTTTCCCCTCCAGGTCTGGTGAAGGCTCCTCCCCCCGGTATCTCCTCATGCGCCTCTCTATCTCCTCCCGCTCCCTCGCTGATTGAGCCTCGATGTATTCTTCGGAGACCCCCAGCCGGGAAGCCAAAGAGCGGTCGAGGATGAGAGTGCCATCGCTGGCGATGGCTCCGATGGCTAACTCGGGGTTGTAAGGCGCGCCGATCTTGCGGGTGATGTAAACATCCAAAGGGGCATCCAAAGCCTTAGCCACCTCTGCCCCCACCACTACCCCGCCCCTAGGGATGGCGAGAACAAGGAGGTTCTCCTTGCCTTTCAGGAAGGATAGTTTCTCCGCTAGGAGCCTACCGGCCTCTCGGCGATCTCGGAATACCATTTGGCTTACCTCTTTTTGGCCCAGGCGATGGCCCTCTCCACCGCCTCAGCGGGGCTTTTGGCCTCGATGATCCCGGTGTAGCCCTCTTTCTTCAGGCTCCAGGTCTCCAGCCCCACTACAGGGATACCCAGTTTACGGGCGTGGCCGATCTCTGACAGCGTGCCATACCCTCCGCCCACGGCGATGGCCGCCTGAGCCGAGGCAACCACGATGACGTTTCTAGCCTGGCCCATCCCCGTGGCGATGGGGATATCGACGTAAGGGTTGGCATCGCCGGGGTTCGCGCCTGGCAGTACGCCCACCGTCGTCCCCCCGGCGCTCTTGGCCCCGCGGCAGGTGGCTTCCATCACTCCCCCCAACCCTCCACAGATGAGGATAGCGCCCTTCTCCGCCAGCCTGCGCCCCACTTCCTCGGCTAACCTGGCGACCTCCGGCGTGCACTCCCCGGCTCCGATGACGGCGATGATCATCCTCTCTCCAAGGCTATCGTTTCCAGGCGGCTATATTGGGCACCGGAGGGAAGGAGTACGCTTTTCATGAGGCTTATCTCCCCTACCTCCATTTGGCCCAGGTCACCCACAGAGGTGGCGGAGACAATGCCTCCTATGAGGCGACGCGCCCCTACATGAGCCCCTTTCCTGACCCGGCCCAAGGTGAGGTGGGCGTGAAAAGGTCGCCTTTCGGGCTTGAAACCCAAGGTCGCTAGCCTTTCCTCCACCCGCTCCTGCAGCCGTTTCAACCTGCCCGTCTCCTCCTGCACCCCCACCCAGATGACTCGGGGGTTACTCGTACTGGGGAAGCAACCGAGTCCGGAGACCTCCATGATGAAGGGGCTAAGCCCCACACAAGCCTCTTTCAACGCAGCGGTGATCTCTTGAACTCTATCGACAGGAAC
>JBHIDN010000296.1:0-2800 GCA_046760125.1 Anaerolineae bacterium | reverse complement strand
GACTCACGCTTGGTGGGACCTAAGTTCCTACTTAGGAGATACTATAGACATTTCCTTCGTCCTTCATCAAGAGGGAGCCACCCCTGCTTACGCTTATCTAGATGAGATAAGCCTGGGCAGCGCGGGTCAGGCCCCAGAGGTGGTCTTCCTGTCTTTGATCATGAAAGAGTATTGATTGTAGCTATTCAGGGGGTAGGAATGGTCAAACAAGGCCTTTCTCCCGAGGTCTCTGTAGTGGTGCCCCTCTTGGATGAGGAGGAGAACATCGAGCCTCTCTACCGGGCTCTCCGGGAGACTCTGGAAAGTCTGGATAAGGGGTACGAGATCATATTCATTGACGATGGAAGTAGTGACAACTCCTATGAGGTTCTTGAGCGGTTACACGCCGGAGACCAAGAACATGTGCGGGTCATTCAATTCCGGCGCAATTTCGGCAAGACGGCCGCTCTAGCCTCCGGCTTCAACCAAGCGAGGGGTGAGGTAATCGTTACCCTGGACGCTGACCTTCAGGACGACCCTGGCGAGATCCCCAAACTTCTAGGGCCTTTGGAGGAGGGTTATGACTTGGTCTCCGCTTGGCGGCGATACCGCAAGGACCCCCTCTCTAAGACCCTGCCCTCCCGTATCTTCAATGGAGTGGTCTGTACCCTCACCGGGGTGAAGTTGCATGACTTAAACAGCGGCTTCAAGGCCTATCGGGCGGAGGTGGCCCAAGGGGTCAAGATATATGGAGAACTCCACCGCTTCATCCCCGTCCTCGCCCATTGGCGAGGCTATCGAGTGGGGGAGGTGGAGGTAGTTCATCATCCCCGAAGGTATGGCCGGTCCAAATATGGCCTTAGCCGATTGGGCCGAGGCTTCGTGGACTTTCTGGTGGTCCTTTTCTTGACCTACTATCTTAGGAGGCCATTACAACTTTTCGGGACCATCGGCGCTCTCCTTTTTACTACGGGGTTTACCATCGGGCTCTATTTGACGGTGCTCTGGTTTTCCGGCCAGGGGATCGGTTGGCGGCCTTTGCTCTTCCTGGGGATCCTCTTCATGATCGTGGGCGTGCAACTGATCTCCATCGGGCTCCTGGGAGAGATGATCAGAAATTTCGCCTACCAACCGGAGGAGGAGTATTCGATCCGGCGGGTTTTGGAGTAGACACCTTTATTCAAAAGGTTAGCCAGGTCTTGGAGAGAGATGAACAGAGAGGAGAGGGATATAAGGACGAAGCCCCCCAAGGGGATCTCTTACGAAGGGTTAGGAAGGAATTTCAGGCGTTACGCCCACAGAGTTACGGGTCAGCCTTCCCTTCTACCCTTCCTTTGGCAAGGTTTCGTCCTCTCTTTCTTAGGCCCTTTGCCCACCATCGGGGTTACGTACCTGCGGGGTTTAGTTTATAGGCTCGTCTTGGGGAGCGTAGGAAAGACCTGCCTCATAGAGCAGAATGTCCGCTTTTTAGTCCCTCGGAGGGTCTTCCTGGGGGATCACGTCTTCATCGGGGAGAATAGCCTTTTAGACGCCTCCTCGTTGGAAGGTCGGGTAGAGTTACGAGACGAGGCTTGGGTATCGCGCGATTGCATCATCGTAGCCGGAGAAGGGTATGAAGTAGTGGTGGGCGAGCACGCCTATCTGGGCCCTAGGGCCCTCCTCTACGGCCATGCAGGCATCACCATCGGTAAGGATGCTCTCATCGCCAACGATGTCCAACTCATCTGTGGAAGCCATGTCTTCACCGACCCCCAGACCCCCATCCGCCTCCAAGGGGCGATAGAAGAAAGGATCGAGATCGGGGAGGATGTTTGGCTGGGGGCCTCGACCATCGTTTTAGGAGGGGTCACGATAGGGAAGGGCGCGGTGGTAGGGGCGGGCGCGGTAGTGACCAAGGATATACCCAGTTACGGCATCGCCCGTGGAGTGCCGGCTACCATCGTGGGCCAGCGGGGTTAGAGAGGCCGATTTGCACTGGGCCCTTGTTTTGACATTCTCTTTTCTCGATGGCATAATGGCCGCTGCTGGTTGCCGATCGACAGTTCATGCCCCGAGGGGAGAATTAGCCTAGATAAAGGAGAGGAGGTTCAAGTGGGGAAATGGGTACTAAGCAGAGGGATACCAGGGCTAACAGTGGCTCTGGGGGTTACCGCTCTAATCGTCTTGCTCCTTTGGGGGGGAGGCGGTAGTGGCCTGGCACAGGAGACCACCGATCTCTTCTTGCCGCTGGTGATGAAGGAGTATCCGACCCCTAGCCCGGCCTCACTGGAAGATCATTTCGATACCAACGCTGATAATTGGACGCCCTTCTTGAATCAGGGCAGACTGAGCCCTGAGCAGTGGTATTGGGAGGCTGGTACAGGCTATGCCGGAGGCGGCTACAGGCATAACCGGTATGGCGGAGGCAAGGAAGCCGAAGACGCCCTCTCTATGTACTTGGAAGGGGATAGCCAGACCTGGACCGATTATAGTTTCCAGGCTCGGGTGATCATAAGAGCGGGAGCGAGGGCCGGCCTTTGGTTCAGGGGAACCTACCCCGAAAATGACGATAGGGCCGGGAACGTAACCGGCTACTACTTCATGTTGAGCGGAAGTGGCGCCTACCTATTGCAGATGCAGACCCTGGATGATTGCATATATCCCGCTTGCGACCGACCTTGGTACCTTTGGGACTTTGACAACCCCAGGAGTTTGGCTTCCGTGTCTATGACCATCGACAAAAGCCAGTGGCATACGCTTAAAGTGGAGGTCCAGGGGGCTAGGATTAAATGCTATCTCGATGGCGAACTGCTCATAGACTACGATGATAGCCCCATCCCGG
>JBHIDN010000295.1:0-2814 GCA_046760125.1 Anaerolineae bacterium | reverse complement strand
GCGTCATCCACAACGCCACTATCCACGACTGGGCGGTCATCGGCATGGGGTCTGTAGTGAGCGATTGGGCTGTGGTCGGGGAGTGGAGCGTGGTGGGCGAAGGGGGCGTGGTTAAGCAACGTCAGGAGATCCCCGCTGGTCAGATTGGGGTTGGCGTTCCAGCCAAGATCATCGGCTCCGTCAACGAGGAGTACAAAAGAGTCTGGACGGAGTTCAAAGAGACCTACATAGATCTAGCCAAAAGGTATCCTCAGGGGTTGAAAAGGATAAAATAATGGAATGGAAGATAAAGCCCATCGGCTTGATCCGCTCCCCCTATACCGATGAGAAAGAAACACCCATCCAGAGCGCCTTTTCAGAGGGAAGGGGAGAGATCGAGGTTTTTCCAGAGTACGAAGCAGGGCTGAAAGATATCGACGGCTTTTCCCATCTCATCCTTCTATATTATTTTCACCAGGCGAAGGGGTATTCCCTATCGGTGAAGCCGTTTCTGGACGATACGCCTAAAGGTCTTTTCGCCACCCGTTACCCGGCGCGCCCCAACCCCATCGGCCTATCGGTGGTCAGGCTCTTGGAACGAAGAGGAAACATCTTACAGATCGCTGGGATCGATGTGTTGGACGGGACTCCACTTCTAGATATCAAGCCTTACGTTCCCCAGTTCGATGAGAGAAAAGGAGCCACCGTAGGTTGGCTGAAAGATAGACTTTAGGCATAGTCCGCCCCGAAAGCCCAGAGAGTCGGTTTAACTCTATATGATATAATTATAAGGGGGCTAATGCACGAATTAGGTATCACCGAGAGCCTTCTATCTCTGGCTCTAGAGCAGGCGACCCAGGCGCAAGCCCAGCGGATTACAAAGATCGAGGTGGTCATCGGCCAGGACTCCGGCGCCAGCGAAGAGTCGATAAAGTTTTACTTCGACCTTCTCACCCCGGGGACCATCGCCGAGGGAGCCACCCTCTCCTTCGAGAGGGTGGCCACGCGGTTTCGTTGTCCCCGCTGCCAAAGGCTCCTCTCCCCTGCCGAGGCCAGCGGGGGGTGCCCAGATTGCGGAGAGCGCAGTCTAGAACTTGCCGCAGGCAGAGAACTCTACCTGAAAAGTATCGATGTGGAGTAGTTGATGGCCTCTAAGAGGATCGAGATAACCGGCGTGGTACAGGGGGTCGGTTTTCGACCCTTTGTCTATCAGTTGGCCCAGGAACACCGCCTTGTGGGCTGGGTATGCAATACCTCAGCGGGCGTAGAGATAGAAGCGGTGGGAAAGGAAGAGGCTTTGGAGCGGTTCCTCCTCGATCTGCGAGCCAAGGCCCCTCCTCTAGCCCGCATCGAATCCCTCTCCGCCACTGAGGTCGAGCCCAGCGGCTACGACCGGTTCGAGATCCGTTCCAGCCAGGCACAAGAGGGGAGGTACCTGCTCATCTCCCCAGACATCGCCACTTGCGAGGATTGTAAGCGGGAACTCCTCGATCCCAGCGATCGCCGCTACCGATACCCCTTCACCAACTGCACCAACTGTGGCCCTCGCTTCACCATCATCGAGGATATCCCCTACGACCGACCGAAGACCACCATGCGGGCTTTCACTATGTGCCCCAAATGCAGGGCAGAGTATGAGGACCCCAGCGACCGCCGCTTCCATGCCCAGCCCAACGCCTGCCCGGTCTGCGGTCCCAGCCTCACCTTGACCGATGCCCACCTCCGAACCATCCCTGGCGACCCCCTACCCTCCGCTGCCCAACTCCTCAAGGAAGGAAAGATCGTAGCCGTTAAAGGTTTGGGTGGGTTTCACCTCGCCTGCGACGCCACCAACGAGGAGGCGGTAAAGCGGATGCGGGAGAGGAAACACCGGCCGGCCAAGCCTCTGGCCGTAATGATGGCTACCTTGGAGGAGATAGAGGAGCACTGCCAAATCTCTCTGGAGGAGGCCCGCCTCCTCACCTCCTCCCAGTGCCCCATACTGCTCTTGCCCTGGAAGAGCGAATCCACCATCTCTCGGGCTGTGGCCCCCCGTAACCGGTATCTGGGAGCCATGTTGCCCTATACCCCCCTCCACCATCTTCTCCTGAGAGAGACGGGGAAACCTCTGGTGATGACCAGCGGCAACCGAGGCGATGAGCCCATGGCCAAGGATAATGGGGAGGTGACGCGGCTTCAGGACCTAGCCGATTTCTTTCTTCTCCACGATCGGGATATCTACGTTCGTTGCGACGATAGCGTTTGGATGGTAGAAGGGAGCCCCCAGCCGCTACGCCGTGCCCGAGGGTACGCCCCCCACCCTATCCATCTCCCCTTCCCAGCCCAGGAGGTTCTGGCCTGCGGCGGAGAAGAGAAGAACACCTTCTGTTTCACCAAAGAGAGGTACGCTTTCTTGAGCCAACATATCGGCGACCTCCAAAACTTAGAGACCCTTGACTATTTTCAGGAGTCGATCGAGCATTACAAAGCGCTCTTCCGTCTCCAGCCGGGGATCATCGCCTACGACCTGCACCCGGAGTACCTCTCCACCAAGTACGCTTTGGGGGTGGCGGCTCGATCTAACCCTAGGCCCCATCTCGTGCCCGTACAACACCATCACGCTCACATCGTCAGTTGCATGATAGACAACGGGATAGAAGATAAGGTTATCGGCGTGGCTTTTGACGGCACAGGATACGGCCTCGACGGCCATACCTGGGGCGGCGAGTTCCTGATCGCTGGTCTCGGCAACTTCCAGCGAGTAGGTCACTTCGAGTATCTGCCCATGCCGGGTGGGGAGGCAGCCATTCGCCGGCCCTATCGTTTGGCGGCCGGTTACCTCTATACCCTCCTGGG
>JBHIDN010000294.1:0-2823 GCA_046760125.1 Anaerolineae bacterium | reverse complement strand
ATCTTTTGAGAGAACTATACCACTCTCAGTGACATTTTAGATGATAGAATACGGCTTCTTGCCACGATCTATCGGCTTATGATACACTCCTCAGGGAGGCCAGATGTACGAGTTCCCGGGTTCCCTCCTCAAGGAGGGGCGGAGAAGGGAGCGACGTGAGCGGGCTTTGACGATACTGGGTGCCGCTCTAGCCAGCGTCGATCCGGTTGTTGCGGTAAGGAGATATCTATCTCTGGAAGGCGATTGTCTGTATGTGAGCGGGAGGGCCTATGATCTCTCCCGTTTTCGCCATATCTATGCGGTAGGAGCGGGCAAGGCGAGCGGAGCCATGGCCCAGGCTCTGGAGGAGATCCTTGGAGAGAGGCTCACTTCGGGGTTGGTGAACGTGAAGTATGGCTATTTGGCCCCCACACAGCGTGTCCGGCTCCAGGAGGCGGGACATCCGTTGCCTGACGAAGAGGGTCTCTCTGCCACCGGAAAGATCGTTGATCTCTTGTGTGAGACAGATGAGGATGACTTGGTCATCTGTCTCATCTCCGGAGGGGGCTCGGCCCTCCTTACATCCCCTCAGGAAGGGATCTCGTTAGAGGAGGTGAAGGGGCTCACCGAGGCTTTGTTACGATGCGGGGCCACCATTAACGAAATCAACGCCGTTCGCAAGCATATCTCCCAGGTGAAGGGCGGACGACTGGCTCGTCTGACCTATCCCGCTTCCCTCATCACTCTCATCCTCTCGGATGTGGTGGGGGACCCCTTGGATATGATAGCCTCAGGGCCTACGGTCCCGGATAGCACCACCTACGCTGAGGCCTGGCAGGTCTTGGAGAGGTATGAACTACTTGAAGAGATACCACCCACCATTGTGCGCCACTTGGAATTAGGCAAGGCGGGCCAGATAGAGGAGACTCCCAAGGTTGGGGATGCTGTCTTCGAGCGAACCTATAACCTCATCATAGGGAACAACCGGCAAGCGGCCTTGGCTGCTGTGGAGAAGGCTCAAGAGTTGGGGTTCAACGCCTTGCTTTTGACCACCTACTTGGAGGGTGAGGCGCGAGAGGTGGCCAAGGTCTTGGCTGCCCTGGCTAAGGAGGTAGTTCAATATGGCGAGCCGGTGTCGTCGCCCGCCTGCTTGGTCTTGGGGGGGGAGACGACGGTGACTGTCAAGGGAGATGGCTTGGGGGGGAGAAATCAGGAGATGGCTTTGGCTGCTGCACTGGCTATTGAAGGTATGAAGGATGTGCTCATCCTCTGCGCGGCCACCGATGGGAGCGATGGGCCCACCGATGCGGCAGGGGCCATCGCAGAGGGAGATACCGCGGCCCGGGCTCGTGAGTTAGGCCTGGATGCGCGAGCCTACTTAGCCAACAACGACTCCTATCACTTCTTCCAGGCCCTAGGAGACTTGATAATCACCGGGCCCACGAATACGAACGTGAATGATCTGGCGATGGTTTTCGTGTTCTGAGAGGTTAAGGTATTGAGAAAAGATACACGATAGAGAAACCATCTTGGCTTCTCTCCCCCTACAGCTTGGTGTGGCTCTTCAACGTCTACGGCAAAGCCACCGCCTCTTTCACCTCAGCCAGGGTGGCCTCGGCGATCACCCTGGCTCTGGCTGCGCCGTCGGCCAAGATATCCCATACCGTCTCTGGTTTGGCGGCCAAGGTCTCTCTCCGCGCCCGGAAGGGAGCGAAATACTGGGCTATATTCTTGGCCAGGATCTCCTTGCACTCGACACAGCCGATTTGGGCCGTGCGGCAGGCTTTCTCTATCTCTGCGGTCTGCTCTGGGGGGGAGAAGAAGCCGTGGAGGGTGAAGACGTTGCAGACCTCAGGCCGGCCGGGGTCGGTGCGGTATCGCCTCTGGGGGTCGGTGACCATCCGCATCACTCGCTCCCGTATCTCCTTTGGCGAGGAGGCGATCTCGATATGGTTGTTCAGGGTCTTGCTCATCTTGTTCACCCCATCTAAGCCCAGGACGCGAGGGAACTCGGTCAGTTTGATTTGAGGCTCCACCAGGACCTTACCGAAGTGATAGTTGAAGCGGCGCACTATCTCTCGCGTGAACTCCAGATGCGGCGCCTGATCCTCCCCCACAGGCACGGTATCCGCTTTGTAGAGGGCGATATCCGCAGCCATGAGGACCGCGTACCCCAAGAGTCCATAGTTCACGTTGTCGGGCTGTTGACGCACTTTCTCCTTGAAGGTAGGGAGGCGGGTCAGCCAACCCATGGGGGTGACCATAGAGAGTATGATGTGGAGTTCCGTCACCTGGGGCACATGGGATTGGACGAAGATGATGCTCTTCTCCGGGTCCATCCCCGCCGCCAACCAGTCGAGGACCATCTCTCGGGTATTGGCCTTCAGGTCTTTCGTCTCTTGGAGGGTGGTGAGGGCGTGGAGATCGACTACGCAGTAGACGCAGTCGTAATCGTCCTGCAAGGCCACGTAGTTCCTGATAGCCCCCAGGTAGTTTCCCAGATGCTGTCGTCCGGTAGGTCGTGCTCCTGAGAAGACCCGTCCTTTCTTTGTCATCTTTCCTTCCCTCCAAAGAGAAATCTCGTCCTTGGGGACGAGATTCAAATCCCGCGGTGCCACCCCGCTTAGGCGAAAACGCCTCCCTCGAAACAGGTACCCTTAAGATACCTTCGGCCTTGATAACGGTGGCCATTCCGGCGCGGCTTACTCTTAATTTCAGCCTGCGGCTCCCAGGCCCATTCAGCGTCGGCGCTGGCATCGGGCTTTCACCTCTCCCCGACTCTCTGGTGCCTCTCGGCTTTCGAGCCCCGCTTCGACGCCTACTACTCCTGTTCCCAGCCTTTGA
>JBHIDN010000293.1:0-2823 GCA_046760125.1 Anaerolineae bacterium | reverse complement strand
GGCCTTTACTATGATCGCCTATCTACCCTTCTCCAAACTCTTTCACCTCTTCGCTGCTCAGATAACCACTTTCGCTGCCTCTCTAGAGAGGGAGAGATATGCCAAGAAGGGGAAAGAGGGAGTGCTCGCTGACTGATAAGTTAACTCCGTTGCAACTGATCAGCCTCGATGCATGTACACGGTGCAACGAGTGTCTCAACTGGTGTACGGTCTTGGAGGTCACCGAGGATCTCTCCCTGACCGCGCCAGAGAAGATCCGCCTCTTCGGCGAGATGATCAGGGCCAGGCATGGCCTGCTGAGCAGGGTGTTAGGGCCGAGGCCGCTCAAACGGGAGAGCCTGGAGAAGCTGAGCGAGGCCCTCTACACCTGCACCACCTGTGGCCGCTGCGGCGAGGTCTGCGAGGTTGGCATCCCCACCCAGAGACTATGGCCCACTTTGCGGGCTAAGATGGTGGAACTGGGCGTGGGTCCTATGGAGCCCCAAAGGGGCGCGCCAGCGACGGTGGAGGCGAAGCATAACCCCTATGACCAGCCCCACGAGAACCGCTTCGCCTGGGTGCCGGGAGATATCCCGATAGCAGAAGAGGCCAAGGTGGGCTACTTCGCCGGCTGCAGCGGGCCCTACACCGCCCAGGTTATGAACATCGGCGCGGTGCGCATCATCGCCGCCACGGGAACCAAGTTTACCATCAATAGGGATGAGTGGTGCTGTGGTTTCCCCTTATGGGTTCTGGGGTATCAAGATATGCTTCGGGACCTGGCCCTTCACAATATCGAGGCCTACGCCCAACGAGGCGTAAAACAACTGCTGGTCTCCTGCCCTTGCTGCACAGACCACCTCGCTCACCGCTGGCCACAGATCTATGGAAAGAGCCTGCCTTTTGAGATCGTCCATATAACCCAGTTCGCCGCCCAGAAGATCGAAACCGGCGAACTTAGGTTCACCAAGCCCTTCCCGCGCACCATGACTTTCCACGACCCATGCTATCTGAGTCGGGCCATGAGGATCTTTGAGGAGCCCAGGAAGGTGATCGCCCAGTTTCCAGAAGTCAACTTTTTGGAGATGGAACAGAACAGAGAACTTTCGAAATGCTGTGGGGCGGGAGGGGGGACCAGGCGGGCCTTCTCCCAGATGACCCTCGACTTGGCTACCAACATGATCCATGAAGTGGAGCAGATGGGAGCAGAGGTCCTAGCGGTGACCTGCCCAGCCTGCTACGAGAGATTCCATCTGGTTCAGGAACAAGGTCTGGAAACCAACCTGGAGGTCAAGGACCTGATGCAACTGGCGTCGGAACTCCTCTAGTCTCAGAGGAGGTGGCTGCAAGAAATTGGAGCGCGAAGGGTCGATGAGACTATCAGTAAGCGCCATCTCATGGCCAGAGAAAGCCATTCTCCTCATCATACCCTCCTTGGTGGTGGGGGTCTTTCTACTCGTGGGCCAGTCCTTCCGGGCCTCTCCTTACGCCACCCTAGGCCAGCAAGGGCATGAGGTCTTCAGGCGCGAAGGATGCTTCTTCTGCCACAGCATGGAGGGTAGAGAACTAACCGCCGAGGTCAGCCCCCTCCTGGGGCTGGTCCGCAGCGGCCCCGATCTCCTCTTTGAGGCCGGTCTCCATACCGATGATTGGCACCTGGCCCACCTGCTCAATCCAAAGGCTATCAACCCTCGTAGCGCGATGCCTTCCTACGCCCACCTATCTGACCAAGAGATGAAGGCCTTGATCGCCTTTCTGCAAGAGGTCAGAGGCCAGCCTTCTCCAACGCCTGCACCTACCCGAGAGGCCTTCATCCCAGAGGTGCCCCGAACATTGGAGGCCTATCAGGCGGGCCGCAGGATATATCAGGAGAATTGCGGGGGTTGTCACGGTTCTGAGGGTAATGGAAGCGGGTCCGTAGGCCATCTACTTGTTCCCGAGCCCCGGGACTTCACTAACGCCCTGTGGATGAGCAAGCAGACCGACCTCTATCTATTCACGGTGATCACGGATGGGAAGTCAGAGACAGCCATGCCGGGCTATAGAGAACTGCTGAGCGCTCAGGAGCGAAGCCTAGTCCTGCAATTCATTAGATACTATGCCCACCCATCGAGGAGACAGGCTATGGAGGAGGGACTACCCAGCGGTGTTCCCTCTGGATTCTGAGGTATGGGGGGAACAACAGACCCAGTGAGAGGCATCGATTTCGGAGCAGTCGCTCCGTCTTGCTACCACTTGACAACCTCTTTCATAGTGATCAGACATGACGCGATCTTTTTTGAAGGGTAATTGACCTCAAGGAGAAAGTATGGTATTCTGGGTTTGCGATCGGTAGGGGCGGCTAGCAGATTTGGTTGCGCACCGATGCTTCGCCCACATCCTTCAGACCCTGAGGGTCTTCAGGACCCGAAGGGGAGGCATTACCCTTCGATTTGTCCCTCGGTCTCTCTCTTCGGGGTCGAAGAGAGGATGCCGAACGCAAGGGAGAGGGTACGAAAGATGGGGGGCAACCTTCAACGGCTCGCAAGGGCAAAGGTTGGCTTAGTCTATTAAGGAGGGTACCCATCTGCACTCCCATCGACTCGCTCCCAAGCACCAGCCGCCTGGAGATCGACAATGAAAGGAAAGGAGAAGGGAAATGAGAAAGAGAAAGGTAGCGGCGGTGCTGACAGCCCTGGCTCTGTTGGCCTTGCTTCTGACCGCCTCGTCCGTGGTGGCCAGCCCGCCCAGCCAGGGGCCAGATGTGGAAGGCGAGGTGATCACGGCCGCTTTGGTGGACAGCGAGATCAACTACCAGGGCCGCCTCACCGACAGCGGGGGCAACCCCCTCAGTGGCACCTACGA
>JBHIDN010000292.1:0-2834 GCA_046760125.1 Anaerolineae bacterium | reverse complement strand
TATCGTTGAGAACGATTATAGCAAACTTCGTGGCTAGGGGGTAGATATGAATGCGCAGGCTGCTGATAGAATGTTACTCTTCGACCCATATCCGTCCTAGGAGGATCCGGTCACTTTCACCCCCAGGGCCCAGGACAGGCAACCGTTCCAAGGTCGACAGGAGGTACATGCCTACTTCGATCTCGTACTCTCCGGGTGGCGCCTCCGGAGGAATGGGGATATGATAGAAGTCCACCACTATCTCGCCCTTCTCCCACCGCGTGGTGGGGTACGAGCCCCTCAGGGGTAGGCTATCATCCTGTCCCCAGAGAGGACTGCCAGTGACCTCGTTGTAAGGGCCCAGAAGGTGGGTGAAGACGGTATAACTCTCCTTCATCTCCCCTAGAGCCTGCCAGTATAGGGTCAGGTCTAGGAGATCCCCCCGGTGAGGGGAGTCGGTAGGGAGATCAAACCCCAGGAATCGAACCTTCCCCAGGTCGATAGAAAAGGGGCGTTCTGGGTTCACGGCTGGGCCACCTTTTGGGACCCGATAAGCCACGAAGTAGGTCCCCCCATTTCTGTCTCGGCTTTTGAAAGCCACATCTCCTTGGGGGAGGTATCTTTGAAGGAGGGGAAGAGAGGTCTCATCCTCGTGGGTGATTATCAGGTAAGTGGTCGCTCTATCGTCGCCGGGCAGAACCATCCCCTCTCTTCCATCTAGGCTCTTAGTGTTAATACCGCCCAGGAGGAAGAGGAGGGTGGGGTGATCGCTGCGCACGGGGGAGAGATAGAGCCGTTCCTGGGAGGGCAACCCTTTTATGTAGCGGGCCATATCCACCAACCCTACATCGAAGGCGTAGAAAAGGTCGTTGCTGGGCCCCCAGATGAGGAAGTAGTCCCGAAAGGTGATGAGGCCGCTGAAGAAGAGCCCCCCGGCGATGAGGGAGATGGAGACCCATTGTGGGGCTTGACCGGTCCAGGAACTCCATTTCCTTACCAGGCGTTCTAGGAGATCAGTCAGCCTTGCCAGCCCTAAGGCCACCAGGAGAGCCACCGCCGGTGTCACCCCGATGGCTCGCCTGAAGTGGGGCGCGTATTCGCTCAAAGTGGTGGGCAGAAGCATCACCCCCAGCCAGAGGAGGAGAAAGGCATACTGGGGGCGCTTTCCCCGCACTATGCTGACCCCACAGCCCACTATGAAGGCCAGGGAGAGGAAAGGGTCTAAAGCCGGTCGGCCAGGGAGGTTGCTGCGCGGGTTCTCATCGCCCCGCAGGCTAAAGAGGGCCAGGGACTTACCCAGGTTGCCCCCGAGGGTGGTCAAGGGGGTCTCGTTACCTATCCCGGAGGTGAAGATCCCCAACCCCATTTCGCGGTCGAGGAAGATCTGGGGATGGGTGAGGAAGTAGTAGCCCAGGGGAGCGAAGATGAGGAAAGCGACCGAGAAGAGGATCGTTACCCCCCATGACTGCCTTCTAAGGAACCCCCTCTCCATAACCGCTCGGTAGGCGCAGAGAAGGATGAAGAGTAAAGGCAGCAACCTGGCGGCACGGTAAGTGTAGAGGCTGCCGCCCAGAAAGATACCTGAGAGGGCGAAGGAGGAAAAGCGGCTGGTGTGGAACCCCCGCCACAGGAAGTAGGAGGAGAGCACAGCGAAAAGGGGGAGGAGGATGGGCTCGATCCCCACACGGCTGAAATGGATATGCCAGTAGAGGATAGCCAAAGAGAAAGCGCTCAAGAGGGGCAGATGGGCTAGGGAGTCCTCTTCCGGTCTGAAGAGTTCCTTGGCCAGAAGGTAGAGGGCGGGGACGGTGATGATGCCCACCAGGGCCGAGACGAGCCGGATGTTGAATATAGTTTCCCCTAGTAGGGCGAAGGCTCCGGCTACCAAGTAGATAGATAGGGGTTCCTCTCCAAAGTTGCCCTCGAAGAAGATGGGGAGCCCGTCGCCTCGAAGGAGATGTTTGGCCTCCAGACCATCGAAAGCCTCATCGTAGTGTAACCCTGGAGGGGTGTGATGCAACTCATACAGCCGGAAGAAGGTGGCTATGAGGATGGCCAAGGCCAAAAGGGCGATCTGTAAGCGCGTGGGGGTTTGCATATCCTTATGCCAGCCTTTTAGCGCACCAGTCGGATGGGCGTCTCCTCCAAGAGGAGCCTATCTCCTATCTGGTTCCCCTCTTGGTCATAGATGGGTAGCCGCACTGAGGTCGAAGCATCATACATACCGATCTCGATAAGGTAATCTCCGAGAGGCGCGGCCTCTTTAACGGGGATCTCATACTCATCTACGATGTACTCCCCTTCGATCCAACTGGTGGTGGGAAGGGTCCAGTCGCCGGGAACACTGTCTTTCTGCCCCCAGATGCGGTCCTCTTCATCGACGAGGTGAGTGAAGACAGTATAAGAAGTCCCCATTTGAGCCAAAGCCTGCCAGTAGAGGGTGAGATGCAAACTCCCGCCCGGACGGCTTTCTATCGATGCCAGGTCGTAGCCCAAGAAGAGGACACTATCCCCCAAGCGGGCCCGGAGCGGATATTGGATGGCTATAGGCGGCTCAGTGGAATGGGCTCTTCCCTCCACTTCGATAGCGGTAAGGGCCAGTTCCTGGGCTCGCCAGAAGGGCCAGCGACCGATGGTCAAAGGGGGCTTACCGTCCTCCGAGCGATAGAGCCCTAAAAGCAGGCGGTAGTAGCCAGAGGGCAGATTAGCCGGTAACAGCAGTCGATGGGGATCGCGAGTGAGGCTGTTAACCGGCCACCGACTGGTAGGGTAGGTGTCATGGAGGGGGGCTCTCTCCTCTTGGGCCCAGGTTTTGCCGCTCGCGTCCTCCAGACGCAAGGAGACTTTATACTCTT
>JBHIDN010000291.1:0-2840 GCA_046760125.1 Anaerolineae bacterium | reverse complement strand
CTTTTCCATCTCTGAGGCCAGATTGGCATCCTCACTCACCAGATACCAGTCGACCTGGGCCTCCCGCTGAGCCTTCCTCAGTTTGCGCCGCAGTTCGTGCCGCCGCTTCTTGTCTAGCATCTGGAGATATTCTTCCCAGGTCCCTGGGAGGAAGATGAGGGGACAAACATCTTCCAGACTGGCCTCTACCTTGAGTCCATGCTCTTCTGCCAGTGAGAAAAACACCTCGCGGGTCGGCGAGGCGTCAGGCAGGTTATGCAGATCCAAAGTGGCCCAAGAACACTCCTCTAGGAGATAGGCCAAAAAAGCGGACCAGACTTCCCTCTCGTAGCCAGAAAGGGCGATGATGTCTAAATAATCGGAGATCTCGGTGCCCCCCACCAGACGAATAGTGCCTTCGTCGGCATAGAATAAGGGGGCTATGCCTACTAACTCTTCTTCCTGGCGTGCAGTCAAGAGAAGAAGTTGATGACCAATCCCGAAGAACTCCCACCACAGCGATTGCCATTCCCAGGTGAGAAAGATAGAGTCTGAGGGGCTCTTGGCTAGGAGCCGATTCCATTCCTCTCGGAGTAGAAGAAAAGCCTCTTTTTCCGTGTAGAGTTCTACCCTCAACTTGATCTCCGACCAAAAAGCCTCATGACCATTCGCATGAGGCCTCTAATCTTTTCGGGCCTTCCTGGCTTTTATCCCTCTCCTTGAGGTTTTTCCTCTCTTTCTGAGGCTTCAGCCTCGAGAGGTTCTCTAGTCCCCGGCTCGCTTTGGGTTTCCGATTCCACCATCTCCAATTCGATATCCTCGACTACCGGTTCAGCCGTCGCTTCCTCTTCCATCCGTTCTTCTGAGGTAGGCGCTTCCTCAGGGGCAGCCTCTTCCTCTTCTACTTCCTCGGCCACCTCTTTCATCTCTGGAGGGGGCACTTCCTCAGGGGCAGCCTCTTCTACTTCCTCGACCACCTCTTCCATCTCTGGAGGGGGCACTTCCTCAGAAGCAGCCTCTTCTGCTTCCTCGACCACCTCTTCCATCTCTGGAGGGGGTACTTCTCCGGAAGCGGTCTCTTCGGCTTGAACCATCTCGGCCAGGGCCTCTCGACCCTCCAACTCCTCTAGGGTAGGGGCCTGCTTGAGGCTCAAGGCGATCCTCTGGCGAGCGGTATCGATGCTGAGGATCTTGAGGGGAAGCACATCACCTTCGTGAACGATCTTTCGCGGGTCATCGAACGATTCATCTGATAGTTCGGAGATGTGGATCAAACCCTCGATGCCCTCATCGATGCGGGCGAAGACCCCGAAATTGACGATGTTGGTGATGGTGCCCTTCACGATCTGCCCCACGTAGAATTTCTCATCAGCCAGGGTCCAGGGGTCGGGCTGTAGCCTCCTCAGGCTCAAGCCTATCCGCTTCTTCTCTCGGTCGACGCGAAGGACATAGACCTCCACCTCGTCGCCTACTTTCAATACCTCTCGAGGGTGCTTCACTCGCTGCCAGGAGAGTTCAGAGATGTGGATCAGACCGTCGGCTCCTCCTAGGTCGACGAAGGCTCCAAAATCGCAAAGGTTGCTCACCTTTCCGGTGCGGATATCCCCCTCTTGCAACTCTTCAAGCAGTTTCTCCTTCTGCTCTTCTCGCAGGTGGCGCATGGCTGCTCGTTGGGAAAAGATGAGGCGCCGACGGTTCCGGTTCACCTCGATCACCTTTAATTGGAGTTCCTCGCCTTCCATTTGGGCCAATTTCTCCATCCGAGATTCGGGGCTTTGCCTCCCTCCCAGGTTGACTAGTTGGGAGGCGGGCACGAATCCGCGAATCTGGCCGAAGGGCACGATCAGGCCACCCTTGTTGTGGCCGGTGACCGTGCCCTCATAGATCTTCCCCTCCTCCAGATACCTCTCCGCCTCCCGCCAGTCTTCTAACGTGCGGGCCATGTTGACGGAGACGATCAGATCCCCATCCGGGCTCTCTGGTCGCAGGACGTAGACGGATACCCTATCCCCCACTTCTATGCTGGCTCGAACTTCCTCATCGAGTTTCTCCAGATCTTGGCTGGGTACTACCCCCTCGGTCTTGGACCCGACATCGACTATGATGGCATCCCTATCTATGCGAACCACCTCGGCATCGAGGATGTCTCCCCGCTTGGGTCGCCGATAGTCGAACTCCTCGCTCAAAAACTCCCACATAGGGGATAGGGCCTTTTCTTCGCCGGTGCCATTCTCACTTTCAAACATCACATCTGTGCCTCTCTTAGGTTGTCGCCGCCAACGCCATCTCCGTCGGGACGGGCTCCTCTTCGGCCTCTTCCTCCTCGGTCGGGAACCCCGTCCCTGCGGGTATCAGTTTACCAAGGATCACGTTCTCCTTCAAGCCGCGGAGTTCGTCCACCTTCCCCTCGATGGCTGCATTAGCCAAGACGCTGATGGTGTGCTGGAAAGAAGAAGCAGCGAGGAAACTCTCCGTGTTTAAGGCCGCCTTGGTGATACCCAAAAGAACCTGTTGTGCGGTAGCCGGCCTGCCGCCTTTCTCTACCACCTGGCGGTTGACCTCTTCAAACTCGATCCGGTTTACCAGTTCGCCTTGGAGGTAGTCCGTGTCCCCTGGGGTCTTGACCCGCACCTTGCTCAGCATCTGCCGGATGATCATCTCGATATGCTTGTCGTTGATATTGACCCCTTGAGAACGGTATACTTTCTGGATCTCCTCCAAAAGGTATCGCTGGGCCGCTTCTCGACCTTGGATGCGCAGAACATGATGGGGATTCTTAGAGCCCTCGGTCAACTGCTCTCCGGCCTTGACCCGTTGACCGTTCTCCACTCGAATGCGAGCCGCGGAGGCTACCTCATACT
>JBHIDN010000290.1:0-2846 GCA_046760125.1 Anaerolineae bacterium | reverse complement strand
ACTAAGGCCGAGGTGGCATCTTCCACGCTGGGCCAGGCTAACCGGGGCAGGGTCAGACCTAAATGGATCTCCCCCAAGCCCTCCATCGAGCCCCAGGCCACACTGACTAGGAAGCCGAAGCCTAGAACGGCCAAGGAGGCAAGCCAGCGCCTAGCCCGAAGGCAGGCTACTAGTATGAGCCCCGTAACGCCGGCCAGAAGCCAACCGAGGGGTAAGGTCAGGCTAGCGATCCTCACCGAGGAGGCCTGCCCGCCAATGAGAACCTCGGACTTGGCAGCAAGCAGGAGACCGCTTCGTACCAGCAATAGCCCCACGGCCAATTGGATCCCCCTCACTACCGACTGGGGAAAGAGCCGGGCCAACACCCTCATGAGGCCTGTCAAAGAGAGGATGAGTAGTATCGCTCCCATCCACAGGCCTGAGGCGGAGACCACGCTGGCAGAGAGGCCCAAGGAGATAGCGACGGCGGAGACGGCCTTCAGGGGTTGGATGGGCATGGGGAGCCGGTAATAGAGCCCGCTTAGGAGGTAGGCCAGGCCCACGACCAAGAAGACGCTAGTGGGGTCGAGGCCGTTGACGGCGATCAAGGCCGCCAAAAGGGGGATGAGGGTCCCCACATCCCCCAAAGCACCACCTAACTCAGCGAGGTCGAACTTGAAAGACCTTTCTGCCATCTTTCACCACCCACCAAGGCCTCTTTTTGGCCCTCCTGGGCGCAGATCTATGCCCCCAAGGTGCAAGGTACGCTCCGGGCCGATGACCCAAGACACTATCCTTCTCCGCCAAGACTTGGAAAGAGGGAAGCGAAATCTCTCTGTCACGTCTGCTCTGCCTTTTCCATCACTTTCAGGATCCATCCCTCATCCTATCAGGGGCCCACTACTATCGTTACTCCGAGAGGGTGGTTTCGATCCCTTTCTCTTCCTCCTGGATATAGGATTCGGTCATCCTGGCTAGCCCTCTATAGAAATCGGACCGAGCCTTGTCAAATTGGGAGCGACAGAGGTCATAGGCCCAGGTGGCTAGATGTTGACTCAGGAACTCCTTCTGGAGGGTCCGATATCTGTAGGCCTCCTCTTCATTCTCCCCTTCCCACGCCTGAGCCTCTCCTTCACACAGAAACCCCATGAAATTCAGTTCGAGACCGATAAAGTCCGGTAGTTCCTTGGTTTCTTTACTGATCTGGGTCCCAGCCTGAGCGTATGCTCTGCTCACCGCAGCGGTGGACTCCCCCCACACAAGACCAGGCTTCGTTATGCCCTCTCCAGAGCATCGGTCCCGGTAGACCGACTCATAGGGGTGGATATAATGAACACCAGGGACGCGAAAGAGAGCGTCGTACTCCAATTTCAATTCTCTCTGGGCCTGGATCACATCCCCTATTTGAGCCAAATATCTCAGCATGGAGGAGGCTTGGCGGCCGAACACATGACGCAGATGCTGGGCAAAGTTTTCATTCTTGGCTTGTTGGAGAAACCCTTCTGAAGGGGGCTTAGAGTAGAGGCCGCCTAGAAAGTAGTAGAGGTCGGCCCGGGCTCGGGCTAGATCCATTCGGTCAGCGTATTTCAAACTCCCTCCTTGCCATAGAAGAAAAGAGGCCACAGGCATCCCTGGCTAGGTTATAGCGAGGGCCTATGACCTCTAATCCTCTCAACCACTATTTCCTAAAGCGCACGCTAGGGTTTGTGAGATCAGGGTTGGCGAACTCCTCTATCTGTCTCTCACCAGTGATCTGCGCCATATCCCCGTGATGGAGAGCGTCACCTATGCAGGTGGTGACACAAGCGGGATGAAGCCCGGCCTCGATGCGATGCACACAGAAGGTGCACTTCTCTACCTTCTTCGTTTCTGGGTTGAGTTGCGGAGCGCCGTAGGGGCAAGCCCATTCACACCTTCGGCAGCCTACGCATAGCTCCTGATCGATGAGGACGATACCATCCTCCTCCCGCTTGACTATGGCCCCTTCCACCGGACAGGCGGCCAGACAGGCTGGGTGCTCACAATGGAAGCAGGCCATGCTCACGAATTGAGCCGTTACCTTTGGATACAGGCCGTCCGTTTGGGTGATCACTCGCCTCCAGGCTATGCCGGGCGGGGTGTTGTTCTCCGCCTTGCAGGAGACGGTGCAGGAGTGGCAGCCCACACATTTACGTAGGTCGATATACCAGCCGAGCTGTTTTGTCATCTGGCCTCTCCTATACTCTTTCTAGCCTGACCGGGGTATCGTAGAAGGATGCACTTCCGCCGATGGGGTCCTGGAGACAAACCCTGCCCACGGACTCATCTATCCTCATCACTGGGTTAGGGACCAGTCCCGCCCCACGCTCTGGCTCGGCACCTGTATCTTGGCCGTCGACGACAAAGGAGCGGGAGCCGTAGGCCCAGTGGCCGAAATGCCAGGAGACAGCCACCACCCCAGGTCTCACCCTCTCAGTGACCCATACCTTGCCCGTAACCCCCTCCTGGTTGGTGGCCGAGGTGATCCTGGCCATATCCCCTGTCCTCAGACCCAGCGGGGCAGCATCGGCGGAGTTGACCCAGATGGAGTTCTCGGGCCAGATCTGGCGCACCCACTCATCAACGATAGTCCGGGAGTGCCCACCCAGAATGCTCTTGAAGGTGATTAAGGTGAAGGGGTACCCCTCATCCTCTATCCGGTTCCCCGCCAAGTCTTTGATCGGCTCATATCGGGGCAGGCCGCTCCACTTCTCGCCAGTGATGCTGTCGCGCTGTAGGGCGGCTTTTTCGTCATAGATACGGGTGATATCGGCGTATTTCTTGCCCATGTATTCCCCATCGTAGGCGGTGGCGGGGTCGGCCACTCGGCAGCCTCGAGCCAGGACATA
>JBHIDN010000289.1:0-2852 GCA_046760125.1 Anaerolineae bacterium | reverse complement strand
ATCGTGACCCGCACCCAGGCGGAGCGGGTGAAAGAAGCCCTGGAGCAAGAGGGGGTCACTCTGGGAGTCAGGGATTACACTATTCCCGATAGGCTAACCCCTTTAACTGACAACATGACTGTGCAGGTGATAAGGGTCGAGGAGGAGTTCGTTATCGAGGAGGAATCGATCCCCTTCGAGACGGTCTGGAGACCCGACCCAGAGTTGGAGATAGATCACCGGCGCCTGGCTCAACCGGGCGAGGAGGGGCTAAGGAGACGGCTGATCCGCATACTCTATGAGAACGGTCAGGAAAAAAAGAGGGTAATGACAAACGAGTGGGTGGCGAAGGAGCCTACCACCGAGGTAATCGCCTACGGCACCAAGATAGTGGTTCGGGAACTGGAGACACCGCAGGGACCGGTCCGGTATTGGCGCAAAATCAGGATGCTGGCTACCTCATACACCGCTGCTACTTCGGGTAAATCTAGAGATCACCCTCGTTACGGCCTAACGTATCTGGGCTGGAAGGCTACTAAAGGGGTCATCGCCGTCGATCCCCGGGTGATAAACCTCTATACCAAGATGTACGTGCCCGGCTATGGGTTCGGCACCGCCGCTGACACGGGAGGGGCGATTAAGGGTAGACACATCGATCTGGCCTACGATGAGGGTAACCTGGTCCTTTGGTTCAAGTGGGTGGATGTCTACCTCTTGGAGCCGGTGCCCCCTCCCGAAAAGATACGCTGGATCCTCCCCTGATGAGAGAGGTGAAGGCGTGAGCCTAGGAGAGATCAGGCGGCTCCTCCGCCAGTTCAACATAAGACCCAAGAAGAGCCTGGGCCAGAACTTTCTAGTCAGCGATACCCTCCTGAGGGCCATAACCTCCGCCGCAGAGATAGATAAGAAGGACACCGTCCTAGAGATAGGGGCTGGCTTGGGGACCCTCACCCGCGCCCTCGCGGGACAGGCCCAGCGAGTCATCGCCCTAGAGATCGATGAACGGTTCCTCCTCCCTCTCCGCCAGGTGCTCCAAGATTACCCCAACGTCGAGATCGTGCAGGGCGACATCCTAAAGATCGATCTGGCTCAACTCCTGGCAGCCCCGGGAGAGGCTCCAAAGGAAATCAACTACAAAGTAGTGGCCAACCTCCCCTACTATATCACCTCCCATCTGCTGCGGCATCTCTTGGAGAGCCCCTTAAAACCCAAACTCTTGGTGGTCACCGTCCAGCGGGAGGTGGCTGAGCGGTTGGTAGCAGCCCCAGGGGAGATGAGTATCCTCTCCGTCAGCGTCCAGTTCTATGGACGGCCGCGGATCGTGGCCCGAGCCCCAGCGAGGGCCTTTTATCCCTCACCCAAGGTTGCTTCCGCCGTGGTGCGCATCGACGTTTATGAAGAGCCTCCCGCCAAGGTAGACGATGTAGAGGCTTTCTTCTCCCTAGTCCGGGCCGGTTTCGCCCAGAGGCGCAAGTATCTCAAGAACTCCCTCCCCCCAGGGTTAGGGTTATCGGCCGACCAGGTAACCTCCGCCCTCCGCCGGGCAGGGATCGACGAGACCCTCAGGCCTCAAGCCCTGAGCGTGGAGGATTGGGCCAGGCTCTATCGAGAACTGGCCCCAAAATTGCGATAGACCCCCAAGAAGAATAGAGATCTTTTCCCCTCCTCGCCCTCCAGCACTCCCAGGTAGGAAGCATCGATTTGCCCCACCCATAGTGTAAGAGTTATAATTAAAATAATTATATCCCAAGGAAGATGATCCCATGCTTCTCACCACCCTCATCTACTTTTTGATAGTCTTCAGCCTCCTGGTCTTCGCCCATGAACTGGGCCACTTCTTGGTGGCCAAATGGAGAGGGGTGAAGGTAGAGGAGTTCGGCTTCGGCTACCCTCCCCGCCTTTTCACCATCATGGAGATAGGGGGGACGAAACTCACGGTGAACGCCATCCCCATCGGGGGCTTCGTGCGATTCCCGGGGGAGGACGATCCCACGGTGCCTGACGGTCTGGCTAGCCAAGGCTGGCGTGTACGGGGCGGCGTCTTCATCGCTGGCGCGATCATGAACATGGTGTTGGCGGCGCTTCTCTTCGGCGTCACCGCCCTGATAGGTGAACCAGTGCCTATTACCGGTGTGGAGATCACAGAGGTGGCTTCTGGATCGCCAGCCGAGGCAGCGGGGATGAAGGCGGGAGATCTCATTTTGGAACTCGATGGACTGAAGATAACCGATTCCCTCGCTTTACAGAGATACACCTACGAGAGAGTAGGCCAGGAGGTGTCCCTCCTTTTGGAGCGGGAAGGGGAAAGGCTAGAGGCCACCCTTATCCCTCGTCTCCATCCCCCCTCAGGGGAAGGGCCTATGGGGATCGCCATGCATACAGTGGTCGTGGGCACCAAGTTGGTGAGATATGAGGCTTGGCGAGCGATCCCTATAGGGATCTCCCGCACCTTCAGAGCCGTAGGGGTTATCGTCTTCAGCGTCATCTATATGGTAAGAGGGCTCATCTCCCCCGAGGTGGCGGGGCCTATCGGCATCGCCCAGGCGACTGCGCAAGTGGCTCAGATGGGCCTCCCCTTTCTCTTGCAATTCACCGCCTTCTTGAGCGTCAATCTGGCTCTGATCAACCTCTTGCCCTTCCCAGGGCTCGATGGGGGGCGATTGGCGTTTGTCCTCCTAGAAGCGTTGCGTGGAGGTAAAAAGGTTGACCCTCAAAAGGAGGGGCTAGTTCATCTCATCGGCATGTTCATCCTCATCGGCCTGGTGTTGGTGGTCTCCTACTTCGACATCTTGCGGGTTTCCGGGGGTTCATGAGCCTGTCACGAGAGGAGGACTATGGATTGGAAGATATTCGTCAGCACCTTCGGTCTCATT
>JBHIDN010000288.1:0-2868 GCA_046760125.1 Anaerolineae bacterium | reverse complement strand
TGGCGTGTAGGCGGATTTGACAAAAGTCGATAGCGAATTTATAATAATTCTGTACGGAATAAGTAACGCAAGAGGTATAATATGGCTGTAAAGATTATGCCGGTGACGGACCTGAGGCAGAAGATCACCTCCGTGCTCAAGGAGTTGGAGGAGAGCGGCCAGCCCCTCTACATCACCCAGTATGGCCGCCCGAAGGCGGTGCTCCTCAGTTACCAAGAGTATGAAGCCCTCATCCGCGAATTGGAGGACTTGGAAGACAGTCTCAGTATATACGAGGGGAAGGGCGAGCCATCTCGTCCCTACGAAGAGTTCATAGCCGAGGTCTCAACGCCTGCCGGTGTACAGGGTAAAGATCAGGCCTAGGGCAGAGCGGGAGATGAGGCGGCTTCCTCCCGAGGTCTTTGCTAGGGTGGACGCTAAGATCCAAGGCTTGCGCGAAGATCCAAGACCGCCAGGAGTGGAGAAACTAAGGAGCAAAGAGGGCTGGCGGATAAGAATAGGTGATTATAGAGTTATCTATGAGATAGATGACCGATCTCGCGAGGTGATGATTTACCGAGTTCAGCATCGCAAGGATATTTATCGCCCCCGATAGCGCGGAGAGGTCGCATAGTCCGGTCTAGTGCGCACGATTGGAAATCGTGTAGGCCGAAAGGCCTCGGGGGTTCAAATCCCCCCCTCTCCGCCACTTTGAAGCGCCATTTCTCGACTTGGAGGAGTGGCGCTTTGTTTCCGCTCGTTTCCACTTTCGCCAACCCCAAGGTATAATGGTCTGGGGGCGCTACTGGAAAGGAGGAAAGATGGCGGAAGTTATCCCTGATACCGAGAGCGTAGAGGTGGCAAAGATAGGTTTCGCCCACTGGGTGGTGGCCAGGGTGGATAACGCCTGGTCGATGGAAGATTACAAGGGGGTTACCGGTCCCGAAGCCCATGCGGACAAACTCCTGGAACTATTCGATAAGGCTTACAGAGCGGCCAGCAAGACCATAGAATAGGGGTTATATAGAATGAACGGCGTCCAGCGCCCCCTTCAAACCCCAGCGACAATCATGTAACCCCCTTGTCCTACCTAGAGATCATCTATCACCCTGGAGGGTTCCCCCACGATAAAGTGTGTGGTAAAATAGGCTAAGCGTTGTTCAGGCATCGGCAAGGCGATATGTATAAGGAGGGATGAGGTGAGAAAAGAAATTATCGCCCTCCTGGTTTTGCTCTCTGCTTGCGCTGCTCCCGCGAGACCGACACCTGCCCTTTCTCCCACTCCAACACTAGGACCGAGCCCTACGTCGCTCCTTCTCCCTTCACCTAGCCCTACGCTGGTAATCTACGTAGTCCAGCCGGGGGACACGCTCGCTGACATCGCGGCCCTCTACGGGACCACAGCAGAGGCTATCTGTGCCTTTAACGAACTTCCCGATTGCAGCCTCATCTACCCCGGAGACGAGTTGCGGATACCGGGTGAAGGGGTGGCATTACCTTCGGCGACGAAAGCGGCTCCCTCACCCATCGTGGCCACCCCGGAAGCACCTCTGCCCACGCCCACTGAGGAGGCTGCGCCTCTCCCACCTCCTCAAGACCTGGGGCCCGTGAGTGCTGAGGGGAACGCGGAACTAGAGATCGACAACGACACGCCTTACGTTCTGACACTGGAGTTCCAGGGGCCCACGTCGCACACCGTCTCCATCGAACGGTGCCCGGAGTGCAAAGAATACTCCCTCGTGGGTCCTATCTTCTGCCCTTCGGGGAGGCCCAGCGCCACCTTCAGGCTTCCTCCGGGCACCTATGAGGTAACCGCGCGCGTCGATAAGCCAGGCGTTACCTCTTTCGCTGGCACCTGGGAGTTGGCAGGAGACCGGTCATACGGTTATTGCTTCTACATCGTGAGTCAGTTCAGGTAGAGGGCACACTGGGTAGTCCAGTCTAATGAGGGCCTTTGGAAACCGTCAAAAAGACTCGTCGTTTGACTTTTGCTCACTCTTAGGGTAGCATTTTTTGAGGCCGTGCTAGACGGGGAGCTAGCGGTGCCCTGTACCCGCAATCCGCTATAGCGGGGTCGAACTCCCTCTCGAGGTCCCGCGTTGTCTGGGACTGCCGAGGAGAAGTAGCGATGAAGGCCGGGTCCTGCGCAGCAGAAGCCTACGAACCCCGTCAGGTCCGGGAGGAAGCAGCGGTAAGTAGTCACTTCTGGGTGCCGCAGGGGCACCTGGTTGGAGCCAACTGGCCTCGGTAAGCCGGGCAGCCCGGATCGACAGAGGGTGCACGGCCTCTCTTTTCTAATCAAGGAGGGGCGGCCCGAACCTCACCCCTCCCATGCTGAGGTTCACTTTCATTGTCATCGGAACGCGTTATCTCTAAACCCGCGGCTCGCGTGCCGGAGTTACCCCACCCTCTGGCTCGCTGGCGACCGCGAGTGGGGCTGGTGGTAATCTGCCTCCTCCTGGTAGCCACCTACGCCATGCACCAGGCCTACATATCCACTCAAAGGGAGGTAACCCTATCCGTGGATGGTTACTCCCTTTCCTTCCGCACTCATCAGACCTCTGTGGATGCTTTCCTAGAGGAGATAGGAGTAGAAGTGAACGAGGCGGACATCGTCCTGCCTGGCCTTCACACCGATCTCGACAATCAAGTCATCATTGAGCGGGCCAAGCCGGTCATCCTGGAGGTGGATGGACAGACCTTAAAACGATATACCCACGGTAAAACGGTAGGCGACTTTCTCTTGGAGACAGGGATAGCCCTGGGTCCCCACGACCGGATCACTATGGAAGGGGTGGAGGTGGACCTAGAAGCCCCCCTATCCTCGAGACCCATATCGGTTCCGAGAGGTGTAGGCAAGGGTAAGACGATGCCCCTTTCCGTGAATCC
>JBHIDN010000287.1:0-2879 GCA_046760125.1 Anaerolineae bacterium | reverse complement strand
GGGGAATGCCGACTATATCTATGAGCATTTAGGCTCGGAGGATAAGCGGCTTCTCTGGTTTGAGAACTCGGGCCATGGCCTAGTTGTGGACAGCGAAAGGGAAGTGGTCTGGGCCCGGTCCTATGAGTTCATAGTCCGGCATACGTAGGATGCAAGGGGGAGTCATGACGCGAAGACTGCGGGCTATCGATTATCTCACCATCAACGTCTATTGGTTTGCTCTCTCTTACTTAGCCAATAGCATGGGGGTCCTGATTCAACCGGTTTTGGTAGCCGCTTTGGTGCCAGAGGCGGTCAAGGGAACCGCCTTGGGGGTGATGAACGCCTTGGGTTTGGTGGTGGCTATCGTTATCCAGCCCATGATGGGCGCCATCAGCGACCGCTCCACCGCCCGCTGGGGCCGTCGCCGCCCCTACATACTCTTGGGCACCTCCCTCGACTTGGTCTTTCTGACCCTGATCGGGCTGGCAGGCAACTACTGGCTTCTCTTCGCCGGGGTGCTCCTCTTGCAGTTCGCCTCGAACACCGCCCATGGCCCGTTACAAGGGCTTATCCCCGATCTGGTCCCGGAGGAGCGGCGAGGGAGAGCGGTAGGGGTGAAGCAACTCTTGGAGATACTGGGGATGATAGCGGGCTACCTAGTCAGCGGGTATTTCTTAGCCCGGGGTCAGACTTGGCTAGCCCTGGGGAGCATCATGGCTTTTCTAGCCTTGGCGGTGCTCATCACCGTTTCTCTTGTGCGCGAGGAGCCTTCTAGGGAAGTCCCCACCGAGCCTTTGCTGGGCCACCTATTACGCATCTTCAACATAGATATAAGAAGGTATCCCGATTTCGCCTGGTGGGTCGTTTCCCGCCTCTTTATCCTCTTGGGGATGAACCTGGTGCGGAACTACGTTGTCTATTACTTTGGATATCTGCGAGGCCTATCCGAGGCAGAGGCAGCGGGCTGGGCGAGCGTCTTAATGGCGGTGATAGCGGTGGGGATCGCCATCGTCTCCTACCCGGCAGGCCACTTTACCGACAGGGTGGGCCGCAAGCCGCTCAATATCTTATCTGGGATGTTAGGCGCTTTTGGCGCCTTCCTCTTCCTCTTTGCCAAGGGACAGACCCTTTTCCTGGTGGCGGGGCTGGAGGTGATAGATCTCTTAGCCTACGGGGCGGTGATAGGGCTCTCGGCGGGGATCTTCCTCTCCGCCAACTGGGTCTGGGCTATCGATCTAGTTCCCCAGGACGAGGCTGGTCGCTATCTGGGGGTCTCTAATCTAGCCACCGCCGGGGCGGGGGTGGTGGCGGGGTTCGGTGGCGGCCCTCTGATAGATATCTTCAACGCCCTGAGGCCAGGCTTGGGGTATACGGCCCTCTATCTGGCAGCGGTCCTCACTTTTATCGTGGGCACGGCTCTCCTCGTTAAGGTGCGAGAGACGAGAGAGGCCGCCTTTGCTGTAGCGGGATAGCCTTATTCGAACTCTACTTGCGGAACCTCCTCTGCCCCGGGAGCGGCCTGGAAGAAGACGTGGGGCTCAAACCCGAAGGCCCTGGCTAGAAGGTTGCCCGGGAAGAGGCGGATAGTTCTATTATATTCGCGCACCCTATCGTTATAGGCTCTCCGGGAACCGCGTACATCGTTCTCTATCTCCTGCAGTTGCTGCTGCAGTTGCAGGAACGATTGGTAGGCTTGCAGTTCTGGGTTATCCTCAGCCAGGAGTAGGAGTCTGCTTAGAGCCGTTTCGAACTCGTTGGCTGCCATAGCCTGCTCATCGGTGGGGGCGTCCCGGTCGATGGCCCCCGCCAATTTGGCCCTAGCCTCCGCCAGGGTACGAAAAACCTCCTCTTCATGCACCCCGGCTTCCTCTACCACGGCCACCAAGTTGGGCACCAAATCCATCCGCCGCTGCAGTTCCACCTGCACATTGGCCCAGGCGTTGTCAACTTGGGTATCTAGGGTGATCACCTGGTTGTAGAAAGTCCAGGGGAAGACCACCGCTGCGCAAAGCACGATAGCCAGAAGGATCAGTACCCCCACGCCCACTACACAGCCTAATCTATCCAATTTTCTCCTCCTTGAAATTGCTTCCTTGATTTCATCAGAGTACTCGATTATGTGGAGATTTGCAAGGCGGATACGACCTCAGGTCAGGGGGCGCTGAGTATCATGGCGCTGAGGCGGTCATATGCACCACCAGAAGGCAATATAGACTATTCCCCTCCCTCTTTGAGGGTCGCCGTTACCTCGTCCCTGTTCCGTTTCACATGTCGGTAGAAAAAGAGGGCGACCAAGGCCAGGAGGACGATGGCGATGGGGATGTCGAAGGGACGCATCAGTTCCCGCACCTCGCGCCAGTGTTCACCGAAGAGAAAGCCAGCCAGAGCCAGTGCCCCCGACCAGATGAAGGAACCGATGAAACTGAGGAGGGTGAACTTGGGGAAGTTCATGCGGGTCATCCCTGCGGGAAGGGAGATGAAGGTCCTGATGATGGGCAGGAGTCGAGAGAAGAAGGCGGTATATTCCCCGTACTTCTCGAACCATCTATCTGCTAACTCCATGTCGTGTTTAGAGATGAGAACGTATCTCCCGTATCTCTCGAGCAAAGGGCGTCCACCTAGAGCGCCCAGCCAATAGGTTATCACCGAGCCTATGGTGCACCCTAGCCCTCCGTAGAAGCCGCCTAACAGTATAGCCGCGGTCATTCCGGCGAGAGATTCTGGTGAGAGCGAGCTTAGTCCAATCTGGTGGGATAAATCACTAGCCAGTATCGTTTTCCATAGTTGCAGACCGACTTGCAACCCTTGGGCTTGGACCAACATCCAGCCTGCCAGAGGCATAGTCACCTCGCTGGGGAGGGGGATACAGGCGCTCTCGATGGCCATGGCTACCACTA
>JBHIDN010000286.1:0-2883 GCA_046760125.1 Anaerolineae bacterium | reverse complement strand
CTCCTCGGCGGCCAGCGCCTCGTCCCACTGGGGCCAGGCTTGCTGGTGGATGCTGTAAGGGCGGCCAGTGCGGGCCCAGAGTTCTTCGGCTATATGGGGGCAAGAGGGGGCCAAGAGCAGAAGCAGGCTCTCTATCGCCTCTTGCCAAGCCTCGCTCTTCACCACCGGGGTCTCTTTGGCCTTTATCAGGTAGTTGTTGTATTCCATCAGGGCGGCGATCATAGTATTGAAGGAGAAGGATTCCATATCCTGGGTGACCTTGCGGATGGTCTGGTGAGTCTTGCGGCGCAACTGGGCGATCTGGTCCTCGGTGGCCTCTCCCTGAAGGGCGGGTGGCTCTTCCAACACCAGGCTCCAGACCCGGTTCAGGAAGCGATGGGCTCCCGCCACTCCTCGATCACTCCACTCGGCGTCCAGTTCAGGGGGACCTATGAAGAGGATGAAGGCGCGGGCCGTATCGGCACCGTAGGTGTCCACTGCCACATCTACAGGGACCACGTTGCCTTTAGATTTAGACATAGCGACCCCACCTTTGGTGATCATCCCCTGGGTGAAAAGGCGTCTAAAGGGCTCACTGACGCCCGTCAGCCCCATATCGCGGAAGACCTTGGTGAAGAAGCGGGAGTACATCAGATGGAGGATGGCGTGCTCTACCCCTCCTGTGTACTGGTCCACCGGCATCCAGTAATCGGACCTTTCCCTTCGCCAGGGAACTCGATCATTCTGGGGATCGGTGTAACGGAAGTAATACCAAGAGGAATCGACGAAAGTATCCATGGTGTCCGTCTCCCGCCGCGCCTCTCGCTCGCACCGTGGGCAAATGGTATTAACAAATTCAGGGACGGTGGCTAGGGGCGACTCGCCTGTGCCCGTGGGCTGAAAATCCACCTCCTCAGGCAAAAGCACCGGGAGATCCTCCTCCGGCACGGGCACTATCCCGCAGTGTGGGCAATAGATGATGGGGATAGGAGTGCCCCAGTAGCGTTGGCGGCTGATGAGCCAATCGCGCAACCGGTAACTGACCGCAAAGTCTCCCAACCCTCTGCTCTTCAGAAGTTCGGTGACCGCCCGTTTCCCCTCCTCAGAGGCCATGCCGTTAAAAGGCCCGGAGTTGACCATCATCCCTTGGTCGAGGTAGGCTTCCTCTAACTCTTCTCCTTGCCAGCCGTACGGGGCGATGACTACGGGGATGGAGAGGTCGTACTTCTTGGCGAAGGCGAAATCCCTCTCGTCATGGGCCGGGACGCCCATGATAGCCCCAGTGCCATAGGTCATAAGCACATAGTCGGCGATATAGATGGGGAGCCGCTCCTCGGTGAGGGGGTGGCGGGCGTAGGCGCCGATGAATACGCCCCTTTTCTCCCTCTCCACGGTCAGTCTATCGATCTCCGTCTGGCGGCGGGCCCATTCGATATACTCCTCCACCTCTTTTTTGCGCTCTGGGGTGGTGAGTTTCTCCACCAGAGGGTGCTCCGGGGCTAGGACCATAAAGGTTGCCCCATAGAGGGTGTCGGGGCGGGTGGTGAAGACGACGATGTCGTCCCCCTCCTCGCTCTTGAAGACGATATCCGTCCCCTCGCTTTTTCCGATCCAGTTCTCCTGCATCACCCTCACCCGCTCCGGCCAGTGTTCCAGTTGTTGTAGATCCTCTAGGAGTTCGTCGGCATATTCGGTGATCTTAAAAAACCACTGCTCCAGGTCCTTCTTGGTGACCTCGGTGTCGCAGCGCCAACAGCGGCCATTGATCACCTGCTCGTTGGCCAAAATGGTCCTACAAGAGGGACACCAATTGACGGGGGCATAGGCTTTATAGGCTAGGCCGCGCTCGTAGAGTTTGAGAAAGAACCATTGGTTCCATCTATAGTACTCCGGCTGGTAAGAGGCCAGTTCCCGAGCCCAGTCATAGCAAGCACCCATCTTGAAAAGTTGTTCTTTCATCTTGGCGATGCTCTGTTCTGTCCACACCTTGGGATCGATGCCGCGCTCGATGGCTGCGTTCTCCGCAGGTAGCCCGAAGGCATCCCAGCCCATGGGGTTCATCACGTTGTAGCCTTGCATCATCTTATAGCGGGCTACGAGGTCGCCGATGACATAGTTTCTCATGTGGCCCACATGGAGATCACCGGAAGGGTAGGGATACATCACCAGGGCATAGAACTTGGGCTTGTCGCTATCCTCCGTGACGTAGTAGAGTTTGTCCTCCGCCCATCTCTTCTGCCACTTGGGCTCTATCTCTTGGGGTATGTATTTGTCAGCCATCTTAGATCACCTCTTCGGTCAGGGATATTCGGGGTCTTCTAAGGTCGCTTCCCATGCTGACCTCCTCATGCGGCCCGAGACCCCTTTGTCCCGCGACCGTTCTAACGGGAAATGGCTGGGAGTTACTTATAAACTTGGCCCTTCGTCTCAGGGACGAAGGGCCACTCCGCGGTACCACCCTGTTTGACAGGTGGACCTGAGGGGACTCGAACCCCTGACCTTCTCAATGCCATTGAGACGCGCTCCCAACTGCGCCACAGGCCCACGCTCTGTCCACTCTGGCGCGATAACGGTCGCATCCGGCAGCGGCTAGTTGGTTGGGCAGGTACAAAGTCCTGCCCCTACAGTTCACCGCTGCGGCTCCCAGGCGAGTTCGGCCTTACGGCACTCCCTCCACGGCGCCTCTGCTGGGTTCCCACTGCCCCCGGCTCTCTGGGAGGGATGGCCTACTACTCCTGTTCACAGCCTTTTTCTTAATGGGGAGGCTAGGTGGAGATGAGGGGATTCGAACCCCTGACCTCTACAGTGCGATTGTAGCGCTCTCCCGAACTGAGCTACATCCCCAAAAGCCCCTTTACCTGCATAGTATAGCGGAAGGGAGGGGGGTTGTCAAGCGGGCGGAAA
>JBHIDN010000285.1:0-2884 GCA_046760125.1 Anaerolineae bacterium | reverse complement strand
CAGGTGACCCGGGCTATGCAGATGGTGGCCGCTTCCAAGATGATGCGGGCCCAGGAGCAGACCTTGGCTACCCGTCCCTATGCCGAGAAGGCTTGGGAGGTTCTCCTTCTCCTGGCCGGCCAAGCAGCAGCCGGGGAGACCCTCCATCCTCTTTTGGCCTTCAGGCCGGTGAACACCGTCGGGCTCCTTCTCATCACCGCCGACCGGGGCCTGGCGGGACCTTTCAACCACAATATAATCCGCCTCGCTTTTGAGTTCATGCGAGAGGAGATGAGACCGGTTAAACTGATCACCGTGGGGCGCAAGGGACGGGATTTCATGCTTCACTACGGAGGAGACATCGTTGCCGAGTTCACGGGCATACCGGACCGGCTCGCCCTCACCGATATAACCCCCATCGCCAGGACGGTGATCGAGGACTTCTTGGCCGGCACCTACGATCAAGTGATCATCGCTTACACCCAGTTCATAAACACCTTGGTCCAAAAGCCGGTTCTACGGCAACTTCTGCCCTTGAGAACGGGCGAAGCGCGGGTGGAGGGCGAATATATCTACGAGCCGGACCCCCAAACCATCTTGGGACAGGTGCTGCCGCGCTTCACCGAGTTGCAGGTCTATCAGGCGATCTTGGAATCGATCGCCAGCGAGCACAGCGCCCGCATGGTGGCCATGCGAAACGCCAGTGAGAATGCTGAAGCGCTGGTAGACGACCTAACGCTATCTTACAACCGTGCCCGCCAGGAGGCTATAACTAAGGAGATCATGGACATCGCCGGAGGCGCAGAGGCGTTGGCGAAGGCACAGGCGATGGCAAGGTAAAACTCGCCCCAACTAAACCTCTTTCCTCTGGAGTTATCTATTTAGCGACATGGACTGCTGGTTAGGGAGGATACAATGGCCCAAGGCATAAAAGGCAAAGTGGTTCAGGTGATCGGCCCCGTGGTGGATGTCGAGTTTCCACCCGAGGAACTGCCTGAGATATATAACGCTGTGGAGATATATCGGGATGGTGAAGAGAACAAACTGGTTCTTGAGGTGCAGCAGCATGTCGGCGATGAGTGGGTACGCTGCCTGGCCCTGGACACCACCGATGGGTTGCGGCGGGGCCTGGAGGCGATAGATACCGGGGCCCCCATCAAGGTACCTGTGGGGCCCGCCACCCTGGGCCGCCTCTTCAACGTCTTGGGCGAGCCCATAGATGACCTGGGCCCCGTGGAGGCGGAGGAGTACCGCCCCATCCATCAACCCACCCCCTCCCTAGAGGAGCAAAGCACCACCGTGGAGGTCTTCGAGACCGGCCTGAAGGTGATCGACCTCATCGCTCCCTTCACCAAGGGCGGCAAGACCGGCGTCTTCGGTGGGGCTGGCGTGGGGAAGACCTTCATTATTATGGAGTTGATCCGCAACATAGCCCTCGAACATGGCGGCGTCTCCGTCTTCGCCGGCATCGGCGAGAGAAGCCGAGAGGGGAACGACCTCTGGTACGAGATGAGGCGCGCCGGGGTGATGGACAAGACGGTCATGGTCTTCGGCCAGATGAACGAGCCACCGGGGGTCCGCCTCCGGGTGGGCCTCACGGCACTAACCATGGCCGAGTATTTCCGCGACCAAGGTCAGGACGTGCTCCTTTTCATCGATAACATCTTCCGTTTCGTCATGTCTGGCTCCGAGGTATCGGCACTCATGGGGCGGATGCCCTCGGCGGTAGGGTATCAGCCCACCCTGGCGGCGGAGATGGGCCAACTCCAGGAGCGGATCACCTCCACCAAGCGGGGCTCCATCACCTCCTTCCAGGCGATCTTCGTCCCCGCCGACGACTACACCGATCCCGCTCCTGTAGCCACCTTCGCCCACTTGGACGCCACCATCTCCCTGGAGCGCTCCCTCTCGGAGCAGGGGCTCTACCCCGCAGTAGACCCCCTAGCCTCCACCTCCCGGATACTGGACCCCCGCGTGGTGGGGGAGGAGCACTACCAGGTCGCACGAGGGGTCCAGAGGGTACTCCAAAGGTACAAGGACCTGCAAGATATCATCGCCATTTTGGGCATCGACGAGCTGTCAGAGGAAGATAAACTGACGGTGGCCCGAGCCCGAAAGATCCAGCGCTTCTTGTCCCAGCCGATGTTCGTAGCGGAGGCTTTCACCGGAAGGGCCGGGGCCTACGTGCCCTTGCTGGAGACGGTGCGGGGCTTCAAGGAAATCCTGGAGGGGAAGCACGACGATCTCCCGGAGCAAGCCTTCTATATGGTGGGCACCATAGAAGAGGCAGCGGAGAAGGCGGGAGAATTGCGACGAGAATAGCCGTGGGCAATTCCCGATGACCCTTAGCAAGTGATAGTGGTGTGAAATTCTTATGCCTAAGATGAAGGTCGAGATCGTCACCGCGGAGCGGATGATCTACTCCGGGGAAGCGGATATGGTGATCGCCCCTGGCATCGAGGGGGTGTTAGGCATCTTGCCCCGTCACGCGCCCCTGCTCACCGCCCTCCAGGTAGGAGAGTTGCGGGTCAAAAACGACGGCGAGGAGATCACTATGGCCATCGGGGGTGGCTTCATGGAGGTCAGCCCCGACAAAGTGATCATCCTAGCCGATACCGCCGAGCGAGCCGAGGAGATAGATATCGCTAGGGCAGAAGCGGCCAGGGAGAGAGCCGAAAGGCTGCTTAGGGAGAAGCCGGACGGCGTCGATCTGGCGGGTATAGAGGGAGCCCTGCGTCGCTCCCGAATCCGATTGAAAGTGGCTCGTCGCAGGCGCAGGCCACGGGAGGCGAGGCCTCCTGAAGAGGAGGGCTAGCCACTAGGGAGAGGCGAGATGTTTGAGAAACAGATCGGGGTAGATCTAGGCACGGTAAACGTTTTGGTCTATGTGCGGGGCAAGGGGATC
>JBHIDN010000284.1:0-2885 GCA_046760125.1 Anaerolineae bacterium | reverse complement strand
CCTGGGGTTGATGAAGGCGGTCCCCAAATTGACCGGTGGGGGCATCGCCGATGGGATCCCAGGACGGATCCCCGATTATCTCAATCCGCCGGGTGGCTGTCGTTTCCATCCACGCTGCGATCGGGCTATGGAGGTTTGTAGGTGGGAAAAACCCCGATTCTACAGGGTGAGTGACGATCATGAGGTGGCCTGCTTCCTCTATCGGGAGGGGGAAAGGCGTGATGACTGATCTCTTGACCGTCACCGGACTGAAGAAGCACTTCGTCATCGGACAGAGCGGCATCCTGAAACGAAAGCCGATCACCGTAAAGGCGGTGGATGGCGTCTCCTTCACCGTGCGGGAGGGAGAGACCTTCGGCCTAGTTGGCGAATCGGGCTCCGGCAAGAGCACCGTGGCCTATACCATCATCGGGATGTACCAACCGACTGAGGGCAACATCACTTTCCGGGGGCAGAGCCTGTTCCAGGGGGATAGGAAGCGGCCATCGGCCCTCAAGAAAGAGATACAGATCGTCTTCCAGGATCCGGGTTCATCCCTGAACCCGAGGCGGACCATTAAACAGATTGTGGAGTTGCCGCTCCGGATCCACCAACCGGAGAGGGATCCGTTGCAAGAGATCGTTCAACTGCTGGAGATGGTTGAACTGCCTCCGGACTACATGCACAAATATCCCCAGATGTTGGGCGGTGGCGAGAAGCAGATGGTGGCTATCGCTAGAGCCTTGGCTACCGACCCCTCCTTCGTCATCCTCGATGAACCGACCTCCGCGTTGGACGTCTCTATCCAAGCCAAGATCATCAACCTCCTCATCCGGCTTCAGGAAGAGTTTCACCTTTCCTACCTGTTCATCACTCATGACCTGAGCCTGATGCGAAATGTGGCCTCCCGAGTGGCCATCATGTACCTGGGTAAGATCTGCGAGATTGCCGAGGCGGCCGAGTTCTTCCGCAGCCCGTATCACCCCTACACCCAGATGCTCCTCTCCTCTATCCCTGTGGTCTCGGCAGCAGAGGAGGAGCTCAAGCCTAAGACGATCACCTCCCGCGGTGAGATCCCCAGTCCGGTCAACGTCCCTAGCGGGTGCAGTTTCCACCCCCGCTGTCCTGAGAGGATGGATCTCTGTTCAAGGGTGGATCCGTTCATGATCGAGATCGAGGAGGGGCACACGGTCCGTTGCCACCTTTTCAGCCATGAACAAGGTGACCTATGAGCGTGGCTTGGACAGCCATGCGCTCTTATCGGAGGTGGCTATGAAGCAGAGGATTCTATACATCGACCCCGTGGGAAAGGGGGTAGTGGAGGAAGGGCTTCAGTTTTTGGCCCGCCAGAAGCGGGAGGAGACCGAGATCAAGATGATCACCCTGCCCCGGGGCCCGGAGCATCTGGAATACCGCTACTATGAGGCTCTGGTCCTGGTGGACATCTTGCACCTCATCGAGGAAGCAGAGAGGGAGGGGTTCGACGCCGCGGTCATCGGCTGTTTCTACGATGTGGGGTTGCAGGCAGCCCGCGAGGTGGCAAAGCGAATGGTGGTGGTAGCGCCCTGCGAAGCATCCACCCATATCGCCTCCACTCTGGGAGACAAGTTCTCCATCATCGTGGGCCGCAGGAAGTGGATTCCGGAGATGATGGAAAACGTGGTAAGGTATGGAATGAAGGAGAGGCTGGCCTCTTTCAAGTCGGTTGACCTGGGGGTGCTTGAGTTTCACCAGGACGAGGAGGAAACGGCCCGCCGATTCAGGGATGTCGCACGGGAAGCTGTAGAGCGTGATGGGGCCGAGGTGATCATCCTGGGTTGCACAGCCACCTATGGGTTCTATCATGAGCTCCAAGAGGAGTTGGGGGTGCCCGTCATAGACTCGATGATCGCCGCCTTCAAAACCGCCGAGTTCGCGGCTGAACTGAAGAACCGATTGGGGTGGAGCCACAGCAAGGTAGGAGGCTACGAATCACCTCCCCAAGAGGAGTTCACCTCTTGGGGACTTGAGGAGCAGTACGACTTTGGCGACATGAGGACTTGGCTGCGAGGAAAGGGAGACTCATTCGCGGAATCTCTTTGAAAGGAGGATTTCTGATGCGAGTAGCAAGCGACATCGGTGGGACGTTTACTGACCTGATCTATCTGGACGAGATCACAGGGGAGATCGGCATGACCAAAGCTTCGACCACTCCCCATAACTTTGCTATCGGCGTGGAAGACACCCTGGGAAAATCCGGCATCAACGTGGCCGACACCACCTTCTTCGTCCACGGCTCGACCATTATCATCAACGCCTTGACCGAGCGCAAAGGGGTCAAGACGGGCCTGATCACCACCAAGGGCTTCCGCGATGTCCTGGCGATCACCCGTGCCAACCGCCCAGACATCTACAACATGTACTATACCAAACCCAAGCCCTTTGTGCCCCGCTATCTGCGGTTGGAAGTGAGGGAACGGGTCAACTACAAGGGAGAGGAACTTGAGCCTCTGAACGAGGGCGACGTGCGCCAGGCGGCAGAGTTCTTCAAAAAAGAGGGGGTGGAGGCCATCGCTGTTTGTTTCCTGCACTCCTATGCCAACCCGGATCACGAAGCGCGCTGTGGCGCGCTCCTGCGAGAATTGCTGCCCGATATCCCCGTCACCCTCTCCCACGAGATCATCAAGGAGTGGCGGGAGTACGAGCGCACCAATACTGCCGTGCTTAACGCTTACGTCCAGCCCATCGCTGTCCATTACCTGAACACCCTGGAGAAGGACCTGAGCGAGATGGGTATGGGGCCGGTGGAGCACATCATGCAGTCCAACGGTGGCATTGCCACCTTTGAGATGGCCCGTCGGGCGCCCATTAAAACCTGTGAGTCTGGCCCGGTGGCTGGTGTCATCGGCGCAGCGGTCATCGGCGAT
>JBHIDN010000283.1:0-2895 GCA_046760125.1 Anaerolineae bacterium | reverse complement strand
TGACCAAGGCTTCGGGATCCGCGGCTTTGATATTCAGATAGGCCACTCGCAAGAGAGCCACATATTCCGCCGCGTTGGGAGGTCCCCATTGAGAGGCCAAGTTCGGCTCCCTCCAGATCTGGTAGGCTTTTATCCTCCCTCGATAGCGGCTAGCCAGGGCGTAAAGGAAGTCGCCAAAGTCACGGTAGTTATCTGGAGGGGAGTTAGTCGGCCCCTCGATCTGAGCCCAGGAGGGCGGAGAATCGACTAGGGCGATAATAGAAAACCCCTCCAGAGCCTCCACTACCCTATCGGCCACCTCCCAGTCGAATATCCCCTTCTCTACCTCCATCTCTCGCCAGGGAAAACCTTGCCTCACCCAGGTAAATCCCGCCTCCCTGGCCAGCCGAGCCTGCTCATAACCCCTCTCCCCCCAGGCTGACAACCCCACACCATACTCCAAGGTGGGTGCCTCAGAGGCAACCGAAGGGGCAGACGAAAGAACACCTTCGGAGATAGTGGTCGAGTCCGGGATAGTCAACTTTTGACCTACGTATATGAAATCGGGGTTATAGAGGCCGTTAGCCCTCATCAACGCCTCCACCGGAACCCCGAACCTCCCAGCGATGGAAGAGAGGGTATCCCCATATCGCACGAGATAACCAGTTGACCGCTCCTGGGTAACGATAGAGGTCGAAGAGGGGATGGTTAGCCTCTGCCCTACGTAGATGAGAGAGCTGGTCAAGCCGTTGGCTGCCATCAGGGCCTCTACAGTCGTCCCAAAGCGGTTAGCGATGGAGAAAAGCGTATCTCCCCACTGTACGATATAGATAGTGGGCCCGATTCTCTCCCCTGGCGCGCCCATAACGGGCAAGGCGACCGTAGTCAAACCGAGGGCCAAAATGAGGGCCACCATTCCACCTCTCATCGCACACCCCCTCCGGCAAAGAGAAAACCCAACAGGCACCCCAAAAGATAGGAACAAACTAGGAAGAGGAGCAAGGGACGTACCCCGAGCACCCTCTGGGTCGTGAAGGCCAAAACTCTCCAAAAGAATAATGCGATCATCCTTCCCTTCATCTCGAAACGGAGACTTTAAGGACTTCGCCGTCCTTATCGGCGACAACCCGCACCACCTGCAGAAGATCGCCTCCCCCAGCCACAGGGAGCCTCTTCCTGAAGATATAAACGTACTTCCCCTGGTGAGAAGCGGAAACCTTGGGTTGCACACCCTTCATCTCTGGAAACCGGCTGTAGATATACCCTTTTACCTTCGACGCTCTCCTCTTAGACACCGTTTACTCCTTGAACCAGGACCCAGCCCTCCTCCGTCGGATGAAGGCTGGGATATCTAGATCGGTCTCGGTCACGAAGGGGCGATGCGTGGCTGGCTCTACTAGTTCCGAGGTCTCCACGAACCATGGGGACGAACCCCGTTTTTCATCGACGAGGATCTGGAGTGGCTCATAGGCCCATTCATCCCCCTCCATGCCCACAGCGATGAGGGTGACCTGGATACGCCCCGTTAGTTTGGGATCGACCGTGGCTCCTACGAAGATGTTAGCCCCCGGATGGGCTGCCTGGGCTATCGCTTCCACAGCCTGGTCGACATCCCAAAGGGTGAGATCGTTCCCCCCGGTCACGTTGATGAGGAGACCCTTGGCTCCGGCGATGGAGCGGATATCGGTGAGAGGGCTTATCACCGCTGCCTCGGCCGCGGCCACCGCTCTATCCTCCCCCTGACCATGGCCGATGGACATGAGCGCCACCCCAGCATCACAGAGGATGCTCTTGATATGGGCGAAGTCCAAGTTGATGAGTCCCGGACTGGTCACCAATTCGGAGATCCCCTGCACCCCCTGCCTTAAGACATCATCGGCGATGCGGAAGGCGATATCCAGTGATATGGTGGCGTCGATCAACTCCACCAAGCGATCGTTGGGGATAGCGATCACGGCATCAGCCCTCTCCCGTAGGGCCTCCAATGCTTCCTGGGCCACCTCCATCCGCAACTTCCCCTCGAAAGCGAAAGGCTTCGTCACTACGACGATGGATAAGGCTCCCTCTTGGTGCGCTATCTCGGCCACCAAGGGAGCGCCGCCGCTTCCCGTCCCTCCTCCCAGCCCGGCGGCGATGAAGATGATCTCCGCCCCCCGAAGCGCCTGAACGAGGTCATCCCTACTCTCCTCGGTCGCTTGGGCTCCCAGGGCCGGGTCCCCACCTGTCCCCAGACCCCGGGCACAATCGGGGCCCAACAGGATCTTGCAGGGCGCCTCTGAAAGGTAAAGCGCCTGGGCGTCGGTATTGGCGGCTATGAACTCCACCCCAGCGATCCCCACCTGGATCATCCGGTCCACAGCGTTGGAGCCGCCGCCGCCGATCCCTATCACTTTGATGCGAGTCCCGTTCTTCATAAGGCTACTCCAAAGACTTAGCCTCTAACATCAGTCTCTCACCCAGACTATCGAACCACCGCCCCAAGATCTCCAACAACCCTTTGAGGAGAGCGCGGAGAGCATCCTCTGGCCGGTTTTCCTCCTGGGGCGATGTTTCCTCCCCGCCCACCCTTATCACTATCGGACCTAAGAGGTTGTTCCCCTCCTCGCTCTCCACCACCAGCCCTTCCTCAACTCCAGGGTTGTAAGCATCCACATAGAGATAGAGTTCATGTCTGCCCGGCGCAAAAGCGCCTATGAAATCGCTATGACGCTCTTCCACCTCTTCCGCGGTGAGGGTAATAGCCTCGCCGGCTTCCAGACCAGGGATATACCAGAAGAGCCCGCTCCCCACTTCCGTGCTCACGGAGTTGACGAAAGGCGGCTCTTGTGGATCGATATACAACCCCGTCCAGAACCCCCCTCCCGTCGGAGCCCGGCCTACATTGGCTATGGTCACGGTGATGGTGACCGGCTCCCC
>JBHIDN010000282.1:0-2896 GCA_046760125.1 Anaerolineae bacterium | reverse complement strand
GAGATGGCCTGGCGTACCTTCACGTTGTCGAAGGGCGCGATCTTGTTGTTCATGCCCAGGTAGAAGAGCCGGGTGTATTTGATATCATATACCTTCACGTTGGGGTCGGCCTTCAGGGCATCGACATCCTTGAAAGGCAAGCCCAGGGCCAAGTCGATGTCCCCTTTCTTCAGGAGCAACTCCCGGTCCTCCGGGGAAGGCACCACCTTGGCGATGATCTTGCGGTTCTGGAAGAATTCAGGCCCCTGCCAGTAGTTGGGGTTGGGCTCAAACCAGTACTCCACCCCGGGCTCCCACTTGCTGATCACATAGGGGCCGCTGGGATTGACATTCTTTCGGTACCAGTCGAAGGCCCAAGGGTCATCGGCCGTGGCGTGGGCAGCGGTGGTCTTCTCATCCATAGCCCCGAAGACCTGGAAGGCCAAGAGGGGCTTGAAGAGGGGAGCAGGTTGCTCGAGGTGGATCTCCAGGGTGTAGTCGTCCACCACCACCACGTCGTCCGCGCTATCGAAGCCCATGAACTGCACCAAGAGAGGGATGTAACTCCTGGGCGCGGTTATGGCCCGGTCGAAGGTGTGCTTGAAGGAGTGGGCGGTTATGGGGTCACCGTTGGCGAACTTGGCTCCCTCCCGGATCTTAAAGGTGGCTACCAAGCCATCCGGCGACATGGTCATCGACTCGGCCAAGCCAGGGCCGTACTCCAAGGTCCCCTCCAGGACACCCTCCTCGGCTCCCGGTTCGAGCACCTGAAGGAGCAGGGGCTCATAGAAGTTGGCTGTGGCGTAGTAGCCGAAGTCGCTGCGGAACTCCATGGGCTCGATGTGATCGATGTCGCTGTCCATGGCTATCACGATGACCGGCTTGGCCCGGGCCAGGAGTTCCTCCGCTTTCTCGGCGCTGGGGATGAGGAGTTTCCAACCGGGATGAATCAGCCTGGCCATCACGATCTGGGCAAAGGTGGGGTCCTCCATATGCTTCTCGTTGGTGGCCATCTGGATGGCCGGATAGGCGGCCCCACTACCTAGGTACTTCTCCGCCAGGGTCCACAGGTTATCGCCCAGCTTCACCGTATAGATCACCTCTTGTTCCAGCGGGGCAGCGCTGGCCACGCTCAGGCTAAGGGTCAAGAGCAGGGCAACTGCCAGGACCAGATAGATTGTCCTCTTAGACATCTCTTGTCTCCTCCTTTGCAGCATAAAACCGCTTCCAGAACGCCATTGTCATTCTCTTCGATAGGCATCCCTCCTTTCTACAAGCCCAGGCTACTTGATAGAGTGGAGCGGGTGATAGGCCATAGGCTAACGAGTGCAGCGGAAACCAACATCGTCGTTTCTGAGCTCCTCGGAACTGGCACTCCGTTCCGTCGTGCGAACCCGTTCCGCTTCGCTGAACCAGCCGCCTCCGCGTATCACCCTATACTTCTCACCGAAATATTGGGCCTCATTATCGCCCCCCGGATAACCCGGATAGGCTTTGAACCAACTGGTGGTCCACTCGGCGACGTTCCCCGCCATATCCATGACGCCATAGGGGCTGGCCCCCTCAGGGAAACTGCCTACGATGGTCGTGTCTCTATAACCCCCCTCCTTGGTATTGGCCTTGGTAGGGTCCCACTCGTTCCCCCAAGGGTAGATATACCCTTCAGCGCCTCGGGCTGCCTTCTCCCATTCTGCCTCCGTGGGCAGCCTCTTCCCAGCCCATTCACAATAGGCCACCGCATCGTTCCAAGTAACCTTCACCACTGGATGCTGAGGTTTACCTTGGGCATAAGTACGCCAGGTTTGGGGTTCTTCTGCCTTTTCCGCCTCCGTCTCATAACCTGTCTCGGTCACAAACCTCTCGAACTCCTCATTGGTTACCTCGAAGATGTCAATCTCAAAGGCCTCAACGTAAACAGTGTGCGGCGGTCTCTCCACCCCATGGTCACTCCCCATGGTGAACTCGCCCGCTGGGATGAGCACCATCTTCTCCTCTTTCGCCTCCTCCGCAGGAAGAGGAGTAGGTGTTGGCGGGTGTGGAACCGCCGTAGGGGTAGGTATTACCCTCACCATCGTGGCTGCAGAGGTAGGCGTAGGCGCCGGTGTTGGGGAAGGCTCAGCAGCGCCCCCACAGCCGACAGCCAAGGCCAAGAGCAGCAAGACCCAAAGCGACTTTTTCATCGAATCTATCCCTCCGAACTCGTCTTGTTCAAACACCCAGTTAACAGCATTCTGGCGATTCAATCAGCGTCCATGACCCAGGTAGCCAGTGTACGGTCGAAGGTCTCTCTTACCCCCCAAAAAGCCTTGACTGATAACTCTCTAAAACGTCTGCCCATCTTCTAATTGGTGGATGGGCTTCCCATTGACGAGGATCAAGGCCTCCCATTCATCGACAAGCCCTAGCAACCCCCCCTTGCCAGTAGTGGTCTGCAGTGCCCCCCTACCGAGCGTGCCGTCCCTCCATGGGCGATGGTTTTCCTCTCGGAAACGGTCTGCCCTATCGCCAACCCCGAATAGAGGGAATGTGACCTTCGGCATACTCCTAATCGGCAGATCCTACGATACCCACACTCAATTGGGCCACATCACTGCACAACTCTAACAGGCCTAGTTCTTCCAGGGTCTTCCGCCTTGGGATACCGGTCTCCGGGTCCCAGCCATGCAACTCATAGTATTGATCCAGCAGTCGGTCGAGCATCTCTCTGTCCGTCACCATCCCTTGGTTTGGGCCTTCGGGAACAGGCACGTTCATCATCCGCCAGGGCAAATGATCGTCTTCGCGGCGAGCGCCCTCTCGGGCGTTGAAGCAACGCTCCACGGTCACCACCCTCCGCCCGCCTAGCATTAACTCCTCCTCGCTGAACCCGAGCCCCAGGGCGTGGCCGAAGAGATGAGCCATGTTCTCAGCGTTCACT
>JBHIDN010000281.1:0-2909 GCA_046760125.1 Anaerolineae bacterium | reverse complement strand
CAGTTCCCGCACCCGTTGCATAAACGCTCCTGGGAGAAGGCGGTGATCGCTTCCACCCTCACCACCCCTTCCCGCATGGGGATAGCCGCCTTAGCCGAGGCGGCATAGGCTTGAGAGACGCTCTCGCTCATATCAGAGGGGTATCTGGCTGAACCACAAAGGTAGACCCCATCGGTAGCGAACTCTATGGGCCTTAACTTAAGGTGAGCCTCCAAGAAGAACCCCTCGCTCCCCAAGGGGACCTTCAGCATCCTTGATAGTCTCTCGTTGTCGGTTTGGGGGACAAGTGGCGTGGTGAGGACGACCATCTCGGCCGGCAGGATGACCTCCCTGCCTATCAAAGCGTGATAGACCTTGACCTCCTCGGCTCGGCCATCTCCGAGAACTTGAGGGGGGTTTTCGGGATCGTAGCGAATGAACCTCACCCCCAGTTCCATAGCCCGTCTATAGTGTCTCTCCGCCTCCACGCCGGAGGCCATCACATCCCGGTGGAGGATATATATCTTGGCCGTAGGGTTGCCTTCTTTGACAAGGAGGGCGTTTTTCATGGCCGTAAGGCAGCAGAAGCGACCACAATAGGATCGCTCAGCGACCCTGGCCCCCACACAGTTGATCATCACCACGCTCTGCCACTCGTTCACTCCCTCTTTCAGCCTCTCCTCCAGTTCCAACTGGGTGAGAACGTTGGCCATCGTGGGGTAGCCGTATCGGCCTACAGGCTTCAGTTCCCTAGCGCCGGTAGCGACGATGATCGTCCCTACCTTGATTTCCTCTTCAACTTTCGTTATTCGGACCTTGAAGTTGCCGATGAACCCCTCGACGCTCTCCACTTCACTCCCCAGGCAGATCGTGACTAGAGGGTGGTTTTCGACCCCTTCCACCAAGGGGTCGAGGATCTCCCTTGCCTCTCGGTGGGCAGGAAAGAGTACATTCACCTTCGAGAGCAAGCCCCCTAGTTCCTTCTCCCGCTCGACCAAGTGCACCTTCAGGCCTTGGCAGGCTAGACTAAGGGCTGCCGTCATGCCCGCCACGCCACCGCCGATCACTAGCGCCTGGGGATATACCTCGCTTTCCAGTTCCTCCTGGGGCTCAAGATGATAGGATTTGGCCACTCCCATTTTGATGAGGCTCTTAGCCTTCTCCGTCGCCTCGTCGGGAGCGTGCATATGTATCCAGGAACAATGCTCGCGGATATTGACAAACTCGAAGAGGTACCGATTGAGACCTGCCTCCTCACAGGCGTTCCTGAAGAGGGTCTCATGGGTCCGAGGGGTACAGGAGGCCACTACCACCCGATTCAGACCGTAGGCCGCGATCTTCTCCTTTATAGAGGAGAGCCCCTCCTCGGAGCAGGCGTAGAGACTCCCTTCGGCATAGACCACGTTGGGGAGGCGGCGGGCGTACTCCACCACTTCAGGGACCCGCACTACCCCCCCGATATTATTGCCACAATGGCAGATGAAGACTCCGATACGTGTTCTAGGCATCTCTACCCACTCGCTCTGGCGTTAAAAGTTCAGCGACCCTGGCTGCGGCTCCTGAGGCTTGGATGACCGAGTCGGGGATGTCTTGAGGGCCTTGGCAGAAGCCGCAAGCGAAGATACCTTCCACGCTCGTGTCCACTGGCCGGGAGAGCCTATCGGGGACGCGGATGAACCCCACCTCGTCCAACTCTACCCCTAGTTTGCCAGCGACCTCCTCGTGGCTGCGATGGGGAATCAGCGCTGGGCAAAGGATCGCCAGATCGACCCCCATCTTCCTCACCTTGCGCTCCTCTCCCTCCTTGAATACCGTCTCCTCGTACCAAACGACAGGGTGGCCATTCTTCCCCGTGACCCTGCCTGGACGGGCCCTGATATAAGTCACGCCATATTCTTCCCTGGCCCTGGTAACGTACTCTTGAAACCTCTTTCCCACCGCCCTCAGGTCGGTATAGAAGACGAAAGATTTCAAATCTGGGTAGTGTTCGGCGGCCAGAATAGCCTCCTTGGTGGCGTGCATACAACAAACGGTGGAGCAGTAGGGGTTGTAGTTCACATCCCGGGAGCCGACACACTGGATGAAAGCGATGACCTGGGGAGGCTTCTTGTCGGAGGGGCGCTCCAGTTCTCCAGAGGTGGGACCAGAGGCGGAGATGAGCCGCTCGAACTCCAGGCCGGTGATGACGTTTTCGATCTTCCCGTACCCATATTCCTTTAAGGCCGAAACGTCGTAGGGGTCGAACCCCGTGGCCAGGATGATGGCACCCACGCTCAGTTCGACCATCTCCTCTTCTTGCTCAAACTCTATCGCTCCCGCCTGGCAAGCCTCTTCGCAGAGGCGGCATCTCCCCTTAAGGAAATAGAGACAGTTTTGGGCATCGATGGTCATCTTGCGGGGGACGGCTTGGGGGAAGGGGAGGTATATCGCCTTCCTCTTATCCAAAAAGAGGTTGAACTCGTTGGGAACCCTCCGAGGGCACCTCTCCACGCATTCGCCGCAACCGGTGCACTTGCTCATATCCACGAATCTGGGCTTCTTGAGGACTTTCACCCTGAAATCGCCCGCCTGGCCCTCGACTTCGATAACCTCAGAGTAGGTGAGGAGGTTAATCCTCTTATGGCTGGCGCACTCGATCATCTTAGGGGCCAAGATGCAGATGGAGCAGTCATTGGTGGGGAAGGTCTTATCCAGTTGGGCCATGCGCCCCCCGATAGAGGGCGTCCGCTCCACTAGATGGACCTGGAAGCCCAGGTTAGCCAGGTCTATGGAGGCCTGAATCCCGGCGATGCCCCCGCCGATGACCAGAACTGCTTGACTCATCAAGAACCTCTCTCAAGGTAGCGACTGTTCAGGGGACGAATTGGTTCTCTCATATTCACCCTCAAACAAACGTGGCTACCTCTTGCAGCGACTTCCTGCGAATTTCA
>JBHIDN010000280.1:0-2913 GCA_046760125.1 Anaerolineae bacterium | reverse complement strand
CCATCGCAGTCCACCATAGGTAAGCGGAGACGGGCAGCCACGGTCAAAGGGGTGACAGAATTCAACCCCCCTGCCTCGGCAGACATGGTGGCTTTGATCTTGCGACCCAGATAATTCTCCAAGGCCTCGAAAGCCCTGATTATCTCGTCACCCTTGGGCAACTTCTCAACAATTACCGTGGGAGCCCCCATCATGGCCGAGGGGACGATCAGGTCATCATCCTCTATCTCGTCAAGGGAGAGGAGAGGCACTGGGCCATACTCATGGATGGCTTGGATGCCCATCAACTTGCCGATATATGGATCGCCGCCCCCGCCGGTGCCCAAGACAGCAGCCCCCAAGGCGATATCCTCTACATTTTCTGGATAAAGTAGTCTCATCTCTCTCCATCCTTTCTACTTAGGTTATGGCCAAATCGCCCACGGCCTTTACCTTCATCCTCACCGCATTGCTGGGCAGATAGGTCAAGGGGATCTCCTCTACATCGACGATCTTTATCGTCTCCTCCTCGGCCCCTGCCCCCTTTGCTTTATTTCGAGCCTCCTCCTTGGCCTCAGCCAGAGCCTCCTCACGGGAGATCTTCTCCAAGGAGTAAACTCTGTCCGTTTCGCCGCCAACCTGGGCTATGGCCGCACCGATCGCGTTGGCCACGGGGAAATGTTCCGGCTTCACCATCTCCGACGCCCCCTGCACGGGTCTAGATACCAGGATGGTCCCTCCTCCCACCAGGATCACGGGAATGGGCTCCGCGCTGATCTTCATCCGATCTACGGCCATATCTACCATAGACTGGATCTCGTCCAACACATCTTTCACTGCCTCCTCATCGAGGCCTTTGACGGCCCCTGGGTCCCCGATATCGGCTAGCCCCCCAGCCACGGCCACATCGGTCGCTGTCAGCACTGAGCCCCCAAAGACGAGGGCTTTGGTGGTTAATTCATAGCCTACGCTCTGGGGGCCGATCCTCAAGGGGTCTGTGGAGATGATGCTGCCCCCGCCCAACCCGAAGGAGAGCACATCTGGCATCCTGAAGTTCGTGCGCACGCCACCGATCTCCACCGCCAACGAGGCCTCCCGAGGGAAGCCGCTAACCAACATGCCCACATCCGAGGTCGTCCCTCCGAGATCCACGACCACCGCCTCCTTCACCCCAGATAGGAAGGCTGCTCCCCGCATGCTGTTGGTGGGCCCAGAAGCAAAGGTCAAAACGGGGTACTTTTCGGCATACTCAGCGTTCATCAAAGTGCCATCGTTCTGGCTGAGATAGAAAGGAGCTTCTATTCCCATCTGCTTTAGAGCCTCTCTGAAGGAGGCCACTATCGCCTTGGCCAATTCTCCTAGACAGGCGTTGAGGATAGCCGCATTTTCCCGCTCCAGGAGGCTTATTCGCCCTATCTCGTGGGAGAGGGTGATGGCCGCATCGGGAACCTCTTCCCTAACTATCTCTGCCGCCCTCTCCTCGAAAGAAGAGTTGACTGGAGAGAAGACAGCGGAGATAGCGATGGCCTTGATCCCCTTCTTCTTTATATCCTGAGCCACCTGACGGATCTCCTTCTCATCGAGGGGCGCTATCTCCCGACCGTCGAACTCATGGCCGCCATGAACAAGATATTTATGATCCCCAACGGCTTCCCTAAGGTCGGGGGGCCAGTCGACCATAGGGGGTAAGCATTCTGTAGCCGGCAGCCCCAATCTCACAGCCGCCGTCTTCATTAACCTCCTCCGCTCCACCACGGCGTTGGTGAAGTGAGTGGTGCCTATCATGATGGCATCGATCTCCTCCCTCGATACCTTGGTTTGTTCCAGCGCGCCCTTTAAGGCTGTAACAATGCCACTGGTGACATCGGGGGTGGTTGGCGTCTTGAACCAACCCAGGACTTTGGTCCCTTCCATCACTACCGCGTCTGTGTTGGTACCGCCAACATCAACACCGATTCTCATAATGTTACCTCCTTACCACTCTTTATATGAGGCTAAGATTCAAGGGTTCATTAGCAGAGGTGGCAAGCCACTAGGTGGTCCCTCTCAACCTCCTTAAGGACTGGTTCCTCCTTGGGGCATCGTTGCACCTTCTTGGCTGGACAACGGGGCGCAAAACGACAGCCACCCTCCCCGACGGCCAGAGTAGAGATCTCCCCTTCCAGGATTATCTCCTCGGAAACGTAGGTCGGGTCGGGCTCGGGCATAGCGGAGAGGAGAGCTCTGGTGTAGGGGTGCAAAGGTCGTTGAAATATATCATCCACGGAGCCTGACTCCACGGTCACCCCCAGATACATGAGAGCCACACGGTCGCAGATATAGCGGATCACGCTGAGATCATGGGTGATGAAGAGGTAAGTCAGATTCAAGCGCCTTTGGAGGTCGAGGAGCAGGTTCAACACCTGGGCCTGGACGGAGACATCGAGGGCCGAGGTTGGCTCGTCGAGGATGAGCATCTTGGGCTCGAGAGCGAGGGCCCGAGCGATGCCGATCCTTTGTCGCTGCCCACCGCTGAACTCGTGAGGGAACCGGTAGAGGTGGTCATCCATCAAACCCACTAACTTAACCAATTCCAACACCCTCTCATCTAGGTTTCGTCCCCTGGCCCGGTTATGGATTAGGAGGGGTTCGCCAACGATCCTCTTCACCGTCATCCTAGGATTGAGGGATGAATATGGGTCCTGGAAGATCATCTGCATCTCGGCCCGTCGCTGGCGCATCTCCGCCTCTGAGAGTTGGCAGAGGTCCTCCCCTTCGAAGAGGATCTGGCCAGCCGTTGGCTCGATGAGACGCAGCATGGTCTTGGCCAGAGTAGTCTTGCCCGAACCCGACTCGCCAACCAGGCCGAAGGATTCACCCCGCTTGATAGCCAGATCGACGCCATCTACAGCCCTCATATCCGCAATCGGCCGACGAAAGAGCCCCCCTCGCAAG
>JBHIDN010000279.1:0-2929 GCA_046760125.1 Anaerolineae bacterium | reverse complement strand
GACCGCATGTTGCCAGGCATCGTTCCTCCCCACCTCGGCCACGGAGACGTTGAAATCGTTGCCCAGCCGCGCCAGGATCGACTTGACGATCCGCCGCTTCTCCTTCAAAGAATGACAACCTGGCAAGTCTAGGTGGATGGTACAAACGCCGATGACCATGACGTGGATATTTTATCACACTTTAGGTGACCACGCATTATTATCGGATAACCGAGGTCGCAAATTGATCTATTGCTTTGTTGAACTGATTCCCCAAAAGTACTATAATAGATTTGGAGGGTAGTCGTTCGGTGGGGAAAAAAGAGTTCTACATCGCCTACCTTTGGCTGACATATAACCTGATGGACAGCATCTTCACCCATTGGGGCTTAGAACGGGGTCACGTGGAGCGTAACCCTCTTGGCTACGCCTTGGTCGCCGGGCCTGGTGAGTGGTGGCTATATGCCCTTAAACTGGCGGTAACGTTACTCCTCATCCCCCTCATAGCCCTTGTCGGCAAGCGGTATCCTTCCGCCTGGACCTACCTGCGGGTGTGGAACCTCCTGCTCTGCGGGGTGGTCCTATGGAATGTAGCGCTAGTAGTCGCATGAAGTCCCTAGGAGAGGGCGTGAATCGGCCCCTCGAATTGGCCTAAGGCAGCCTCCCTCACCACCTCCGGCAGCGTAGGATGAGCGTGGATGGTGGCTACGATATCGGAAGCCTTAGCCCCCATCTGGATAGCCAAGGCTCCTTCGGCGATGAGGTCTGTGGCGTGCGGTCCCATGATATGCAAGCCTAGAACCTCACCCTCCTCGTGACAGAGCATCTTCACCAGCCCCGTCGTCTCCCCCATGGTTAAAGCCCGTCCGCTGGCCCCGAAGCGAAAGATGCTCTTCTTATAAGGGATCCCTTTTCCTTTCGCCTCCTGCTCCGTGAGGCCCACCCCCGCGATCTCCGGCAAAGTGAAGACGCAATAGGGTACGGCTCGATAATCGATCCCTTTTTTGTTACCTAAGGCGTTCTCGGCGGCGATCTCCCCCTGGCGACTGGCTACATGGGCTAGCATCCAGCCCCCCGTAACGTCGCCCACAGCGTATACCCCAGGTAGAGTGGTCTGGAGATAGTCATCGACCACGATCGCCCGCCCCTTCCCGCAGGGAACGCCCAATTCAGCGAGCCCTAGCCCCTCGGTGTAGGGCAAACGTCCGGTGGCTATGAGAACGTAGTCGGCCTCCACCGAGTCCACTTTCTCGTCCGCCCCATACTCCACCAGTAGCCTGGGCCCTTTCTTTCGCATCCCTCTCAGCGGCGAGTTGAGGTGCACCTCCACCCCTTCTCTGCGCACCAGATTGAGATAGCGGCGAGATAACTCCTCATCCACCGGGGGAAGCAGAGAAGGCAACATCTCGATGACGGTCACCTTGGTCCCTAGGGCGTTGAAGATGCTAGCGAACTCCAGGCCAATCACCCCGCCCCCCACGATCACCAGATCAGAAGGGGCCTCCTCCAACTCCAAGATCTCGCTTGAGGTGAGGACCCCCTCCAGATCTAAGCCCGGCACCGGGGGCTTCCCCGGCTCCGCCCCGGTGGCGATAATGATGCTTCTGGTAGATAGCTCCCTACCGTCGACCGCGACCTTATTCGGAGCCAGCAATCGACCCTTTCCCTGGAAGAGTTCGACCTTGCGAGCCCGAAGCAAGGCCTCCACTCCGGAGACGAGCCTTTCCACTACCGTCTCCTTGCGAGCCATCATCTTGGCGAAATCGAGGGCTGGCTCCGAGACCAAGATGCCGAACTCCTGGGCCCTCTCTATATCCAAGAGCAACTCCACGCTCCGGGCCAAGGTCTTGGTGGGGATGCAACCTTCGTTGAGGCAGATGCCCCCTACCCGCTTTTCCTCTACCAGGGCCACACGGGCCCCTAGTTGGGCTCCTCGCAAGGCGGCTACGTACCCTCCGGGCCCTCCACCGATGACCGTCAGATCATAATCAGCCATACTTCTCCTCTCTTATCCACCCCACGGCGCAACACTCCTCACGCCGCATAATCTCTAACCCCAGTTCTTCCGCCAAGACCACCGCCTCAGAAGCGGGGCTCACGATACCGTTCACTCCAGCCCGCAGTGCCCAGGGATCCAACAGATGCCGGTATTCTCCCCGAGGGCGCAGGCAACCCAGGTAAAGAGAAGCGGTGGGGAAGCGAAGCCGCGCCTCCGCTATGAGATCGATGACCTCCTTTAACTCCGGAGGCTCCCGGTCGGCGTACCGAGTGCCCGAGGTAGGGGTGAAGACGATGAGAATGAGCCCCTCCACCCCCAACCCTTCCAGAATCTCCAAGGCTCGGTACTCCCCCACAATCTCACCCCCCTTTAGACCGATCGTGATATGGGGGATCAGGGGGAAATAACCCCGCAAAAGGTCGTAAGTCTCCACGTAGTCCTCCACCCGCCGCTCCAGGCCGTACACCTCCTGGATCGTCTCGTCATCCCCCACGAAATCGAAGGAGATCACATCTACATAAGGAGCGATAGCCTCCGCTTCCTCTCGCTCGATGAGGCCCACATGCCAGTTCATCACCCGGCCATCCCGCAAGGCTCCCACCTTCTCCAGGCCTCTCGTCACCGGCACCTTCCCCGAGGGGTCGCACCCTCCAGAGATGAGGCAACTGGTGGCCCCTTGAACCTGAGCGCTCCAGATGGGCATCATCGGCTTCAAGTACTCCCCCCCACAGTGGGCGCAATTGAGGGCACAATGGGAGCCGGTGAGGCTGATAGCCGCCGTTTTTAGGGGGTAATCAAAGGCTACCCTGGGCGCAAAGTTAGCCTCACGAACCCCCCACGCTGATTCTACCCGTTCCTCCAACCCCATCTATATACTATCCTCCAGGGAAAATTCGATCTCCTCCATCTCTTTAATCCGTAGCCGGAGGACGATCTTGTGTGCGCCTGGTG
>JBHIDN010000278.1:0-2933 GCA_046760125.1 Anaerolineae bacterium | reverse complement strand
CCAGGATATCTAGGCCTCCGAACTCCTCCCGCACCTTCTTCACTATCTCATGGGCATCCTCGAAGGAGGCCACATCCACCTGGAGCACCAAGGCTTTTCGTCCCCTCTCCTGGATCTTTTCGGCCACCTGTTGGGCCTCCTCCCCATGGCGGCGATAGGTGAAAGCCACATCCGCCCCATTAGCCGCTAGATCCAAGGAGATAGCCCGCCCGATACCCAGGCTGCCCCCCGTGACGATGGCTCTCTTTCCTTCCAGCACCATGCTCCTCCCCCTATCTCCGCTCTCGCCCCGTCTGCTAATCTCGTGTAGCGATGGGCTTATCATTTAACCTTTCTAAACTCGTATGAGACCTTCCCTCCCTCTAGTCTTACGGGTACCACCTCTAGAGCCATACCAATCTTTAACTCTTCCTCTTTCATCTCCTTACTTATTCGACCAAATATCTTCGTATCGCCAAATTGGACGACAGCGATGGTGTAGGGGAGGTCATCTTCGAAGCCGGTGGGTGCGTAGAACAAGGTTGAGAAGGAGACAAGCTTCCCGGGTCCTGAGATTTCAAACCATTCCATATCGCTGGAAAGGCACGCGTAGCAGTCAGCCCGGGGAGGGAAGAAGGCGGTTCCACACTTTCTACATCTTGTTCCAGCCACCTTCCCTTCATCCAAGAGATCTACAAACTTGTCTACCTTTGTCTGGGCCGTGTAACTGACTGTGCCAAACCTTTCAAACCCCATATCGTCACCTCCCCAAAATGGTAACGTTCCCGTATATCCCTACCCCCCCTATGTTGTGGACCAGACCGATCTCTGCATCCTTCACCTGCGTCTCTCCCGCTTCTCCCCTTAGCTGCAAGACGATAGTTCGAATCTGGGAGCCCCCGGTAGCGCCGATGGGATGGCCCTTCGACAGCAACCCCCCGTCTACGTTGATGGGTATCCTTCCACCGATGTAGGTCTCTCTCTCCCTGATCAATTCGGCACCTTCCCCCGGCTCTGCGAACCCGAGATCTTCATAAGCCATCAACTCTGCGATGGTGAAGCAATCATGGACTTCCGCTACATCTATATCCCCAGGACCAACCCCGGCCATCTCATAGGCCTGTCGAGCGGCCTCCCGGGCACAATCCAAGCCACAGAAATCCTCTCGGCCAGACATGGTCAGCGGTGCTGATGCCGCTCCCAGTCCGAGTACCCAGATCGGCTTCTTAGATACCTCTTTTGCCACCCCTCCTTTAGCCACGATAAGACAAGATGATCCATCAGCATTGGCACAGCAATCGAACTTCTTCAGAGGGCTGGATATGACATCGGAGGTCAGAACCTGCTCCAAGGTAACCGGCTTTCGGAATATCGCCTTTTCGTTGGACATCCCATAGGTGGCTGCTTTCACCCTTATATGGGCCAAATCCTCCTCGATGGTCCCATATCGTGCGAAGTGGGCTCGGGCATACATGGCGTAGTAGGCTGGCATCATCGTCCCAAAAGGGGATTCCCACATTATATCCGCTCCCCTTCCCATCCTCTCCTGGGAATCCGCCGAACTTATCTCCGTCATCTTCTGGAAACCCAATACTAGGACCACATCATGAAGCCCGGATTTTATCAGGGAGTAGGCTACCCTTAACCCCACGCTGCTAGATGAACATACGCTTTCCACATAGAAGGTGGGCTGAGGGTTCAAGCCCAAATACTCAGCCAGGAGGGCAGAGGGCGTCCTCTGCTTGTCATATTCGGGTGCGGAGCAGATTATGGAGGCATCGATCTCTTTCGCTGTAACCTGGGCATCCTCCATTGCCTCCTTAAAGGCCTCAAAAGCGAGCTCCCTTATAGAGCCTTCATACCCACGGACAAAAACACTCTGTCCAACCCCTATGATCGCTACATCCTTCATATCTCTACTCCCCATGATTTCCTAGCGTAAATGAGAACACCCCCTTCATCCTCTATACGCGATGCTAAGGGGGAGGAATAGATGCCTTGGCCAGGACACTATCCACAAAAGCGTTGGCCTTGGCCGTTAAGAGCCTATGATACTCTTGCAAAAGTTGGGTGGCTTTATTGCCCAGCCAGTCTTCAGGCAACAGTTCCGAGGGTAGATTGGGATCCACATAGGGGAAGGAGCGGTATTCGTGAACTAACATAAAACGGCGCACGAAGCATTCGCTGGGTTCAAGACCGTCGCCCTCGGCCACCCTCCTCTTGTAGTCGAGGAAATCGGGCTCGTATTTGGCGATGAAGGCCGCGTAGGCGTGGTTCAGTTCTTCCAGATTCCAACACCGCTCCACCAGTTCCTGATCGCTAGCGAAACCGAAGTGCTCGGCGGAGAAGATCTCCACGTGCCCCCGGATACCCAAAGAGTCAACGACCCCTTCCACCTCCTTACGCCGATCACGAGGGGAGATCCAGGTGGCGTTGCTCAGCGAGCCAAAGCCCAACCAGGTCAACCTCTTCCGCAGCCTATGGCGTAGGGGACGCTCCTTCTCGGGGATGGAGTAGACGAGGAGGTACCATCGTCCATCCCAAACATCGGATCGGGGTTGAAAGATGCGCTGGGCGCCTTCTTCGAGGAGGTCAATACTTTTGGGGGTTAAAGAATAATAACTCTTATTGCCGACCCGCCGCCCTTTGAGCCAACCCTTGCGTGACATACGCGAGAGCGTCGAGCGGACAGCCTGCTCCGAGAGCCCCAAGAGCCCTAGGAGTTCGATGAGGCTTCCAGTCCAGGCTTCACCACCCCGATGACGGATGTAGTCACCGTACAGAGTGAAAACCAAATCCTGAGAACGGGCCACCGGACTCCTGAATATGTCAATAGATAATGATGCGTAATAGAAACGGCATATAAAATTATAGCATACTTTGAGGGGGAATGTCAACCCCTCGTATTCTATCATCTAAAATGTCACTGAGAGTGGTATAGTTCTCTCAAAAGA
>JBHIDN010000277.1:0-2934 GCA_046760125.1 Anaerolineae bacterium | reverse complement strand
GATGGCTTGATAAAACTGAAAACTATGCCCGCCATAGCCATAAGAGTGGCGACAGCCCCCAGTTGTAGCGACATCTCGTCCGTGAGCCCCTCCCCGGCGTAGCCGTAGCCCCAGAAGGGGGAAAACAACTGGGAGAAGTAAACGAAATGCTTAGCGTAGTTATAACTGCCCCCTGTCCACTGCTCCTGCGCCACGTACCCTTTCTCGGCGAGCATGGGCAGGAGGAAGATAGCACTCAGCGCCAGGGCGAGAAGGATAGCCACCCCGGTCAAGGCGGATAAGCGAAGCAACCTCCCCCACAGGATGCCGAAGGCATAGGGACGCCCCTCCCCTTTCCCCTGAGCAAGGAGACGGTAGAGCATATAAGCCCCCAGAAAAGGGGTGAAGACGAAAGCGGTCGGTGCATGAGTGAGGATCAAACCCGCGTAGGTCAAAGCGAAGAGGGCAAGATAACGCCCTTTTCGGGTCTCGGCCAGTTCATGGAAGAAGAGCAGAACCAAGGGGAGGAAGACGAAAGCGCAGAACTCGGCGAAGGCGCTCCGCACGTAGATATCCACCAGGTGATAGGGCAGATAGATGTAGACCAGGGCAGCAAAAAGCCCCGCCCTTTTGCCCAGGATCCGTTTGGCGAAGGCGTACATGGAGAGCCCCGAGAGGATGAAGGCCAAGGCGTAGGTGGCCTTTACCGAGGCGGTGAGGCCAGCCCCCAGGAGGTGAAAGACCTCGGCCACGTAGAAGGCCAAGGGGGAGTAAAGGATGAAGAGGGGGTAGCCGTAGCCCAGAGCAAAATCGGTGGCCCAGCGGGGATAGAGAGCCCCGTCGCGGATAGCCTGGTGGAAATCGGTGAGGAAGAAGATGCTATGGCGAGCGTCATGGGCCTCTAAGAAATAGGTGGGGCCCAACAGGGGCGCCCAGGCGAAGATGGATAGGGCCAGGATAAGCAGTATGTTTCGATCTATCCTTGTAAGCAACCCTCGCATAACTCGCTACCTAAAAGAGAATGCTCTACCTCTAGCCTTCCAACCCAAGGCCGCAAACATGACAAGGACACTCAAGGCGGTGACATACTTGCCCACCACCCGCACCGGCGTATCCTCAAAGCGCAACAACAGGTAATGATCCCCCTCTGGAACGGTCACCGTGATCTTTCCCCAGGTGCCATGGGGGACGATCTTGAGTTCCCGCTCGATGGGTCCTTCCTCGCTCTCCAAGAGGTAGGCGTGCCAGCCGGGATAATAGAAAGTATTGAAGGTGATCCGTCCCTCTTTTCGAGCCCGGAAGATAACCTTCTCAAAGGTTGTGCCGTACCCCTTGGTGCCCACTATTATCCTCTCCGCCCTTTTAGGGAGGGATTCATAGTCCACCTTGGTGGTGATGGGCTTGTCCTCGCTCACCATATATTGCGCCATGGGTGACCAGGTGGGTATCTCATGCACCCAGGTGGTGGAGCCGGTCATCTCTCCCGCCGAACGCTGGAACTGCATGAGACCTTGAAGGGAGACGGGCCCCTCTGCGGGCTCCACTATCTGGGGCATGAGGTAGGGGTAACTCCCCAGGATCACCAGGACTGCTAAGGCCACCACGGCCAAGGGAGAGACCCCTTGAGAGGAAGAGTCAGCCCCCACCAGTATGGAGCCGGCCAGGAATGAAAGGGCCACAACAGCCAAAGTGAGAAGCCTCCAGGGAAACTGGGCGAAGGTCACCAGGCGCAACACTTCCCACAAAGGTATCGATGCCGGGAGCATGAGGAAGATGATGACCACCGTTGTCGCTTGGAAGAAGAGCAGGAGCCTTCGCAACTCTCCCCTCTCTATACGCCTCAAAGCCACCAGGGAGAGAAACCCGAAAACCACAGGGATGGCACCCAACTGAAAAGGGAACCCGTCCTCGAGGCCCGGCTCGCTCAGCCCATACCCCCAGAAAGGGGAGAAGAGTTGAAAGAGATAGACGAAATGATCCCGGTAGCCGTAGTAACCACCCATCCACTGGTCGAGGCGCACATAGTTGAACTCCAGGGCCATAGGGAGCCAGAAGATGGCACTCAGCCCCAGGCCCAAAAGCAAACCCAAAATAGGCGGGAGGGAAGAGCGGACTAGCACCTTGGTTACTTCTGGGAGGCCTCCAGACAACCCCCTCTTCCTTCCGGCCAAGGCCCTGCTGAAGACCAGAAATATCAGATAGATGCCCAGAAGGGGCGAAAAAAGGAGGGTGAGACCGTTATGGGTGAGCATAAGCCCGGCGTAGGAAAGGCCAGCGCCCAAAACGGCGGCCAGGCGGGGCGCGGCCACCGTCTCGTAGAAGAGCCAGAGGTTGAGGGGGAGAAAAGCCAGGGCTAGAGATTCGGCCAACGAGGCACGAACGTAGACGTCCACGATGTGATAGGGGATATAGATGTAGACCAGGCCGGCCAGAAGCCCGGCCCGGGAGCCCATGAAACGGCGGACGAAGAGGAACATGGTCACCCCCGAAAGAAGGAAGGAGAAAGCGAAGACCGACTTCACAGCGGAGACGAACCCCAGCCCCAGAAGATGGAACGCCTCGCCCATGTAGAAGGCCAAAGGGCCATAGATATTGAAGAAGGGGTAACCGTAGCCGAAGGCGAAATCTGGCGACCAACGGGGGTACCACACGCCATCTTGTATCGAGCGGTCGAACTCGAAGAGGAAATAGACGCTGTGGCGGGCGTCATGAGCCCCCCAGAAGTAGCCGGGCTGGAATAGAGGCGCTATGGCGAAGAGGGAGAAAAGGAGAAGCAGAATTAAATAAGGATCGACCCGCCGCCAGAGCCGGGATAGGGCATCAGCCATCGGTTCCCTCCCCTTTCGGCTCTATCAGTATGAAAGTGTCACCCTCCGTCGGCAACCGCTCTCCCGTCTCTATCAAATACATCCCCACCTTTATCTTATACCCCTCTCTTGGCCCCTCCACATCGAT
>JBHIDN010000276.1:0-2941 GCA_046760125.1 Anaerolineae bacterium | reverse complement strand
AGGATCTTCTCCTGGTTGACGGCGTTGGTGACCATCATATAGAGGTCTTCTGCTCGTCGATAGACCATCACATCGTCCATCACCTGGCCATCAGGATCGAGGATATAGCCGTACATAGATTGGCCATCTTTCAGCCAGCCAATATAGTTGGTGGTCACCACATCTAGGAATCGGGTGGCATGTGGGCCTGCGATCTCCAGCACCCCCATATGCCCCACATCGAAGAGGCCCGCCGTCTCCCGCACAGCCTTGTGCTCCTCGGCGATGCTTGTGTACCAGACCGGCATCTCCCAGCCGGCGAAGGGTATGATCTTCTTGGTCAACTTCAAATGCTCAGGGTAAAGGGAAGTCCGTCTCGGTTCGCCTTCTTCTGGTTCGTGTACGAACTCCTTTTTTTCAGCCTTGGGCTTTAGCTCTTGAACGATCGCCTTCTGGCCCACAAAGTAGGGCTTAGAGAGGACGAAGAGAGAAGCGTATCCGTCTCCATATAGGGAGAGTCCATCTACTGGGGAGCCACCATAGGAGGGAAGGCCGGCCTCCTCTCTTAGCGCTTCCCTAACCTGAAGGCCAGCGGGTACTAAGTCCTCCTCCAGGAGCAGATTCCAAAACTCAGGGGCCCTCTTTCGAGGGAGGATGATCTCTAACCTCTGGTCGTCATCGCCGTATCCGGTGCGGAAGAGCAGGACTGGAATGCCGGCTATCTCCCCTTCCCAAGCGTGGAACCTTTCCAGTTTTGGAAGGGCTGCATCCATCCTTCGCAGGATCTCCAAGGATCGAGGGCCGTGAACACCCAGGGCGGTCTTTCGCCTTTCCTCACTTCCCTCATTGAGGTCCTCCACCACCGCTGGCCCTTCGATTTTGGCCCTGACATCTTCGTGGTCGAAGAGGGTATACCCGTCAGAGAGGGCTCGCAGCCACTCTTTCACCCTCTCGGTGTTGGCGGGGTTGGTCAGCAGGAGATAATGGTCCCAGCCCCACCGATCGCTCTTCAGGCGGAGGATGAGAAGATCGTCCATTACCCTGCCCTTTTCTTCCAAGATGAGGGAACGTTGCCCCTCTCCAGGTTCGAGCCTGGTCACATCGTTGGTGGTTACCCCTTGGAGGAGGGCTTTAGCCCTCTCCCCGCTGATCTCCAAAAGCCCCATATCCCCCTGGTCGAAGAGGGCGGCAGAATTCCTGGTCGCTTCTCTCTCCTTGGCCGTATCTCCGTAGTGTAGGGGCATCTTCCAACCGTGGTGTTCGGCCATCTCGGCACCTAACCTTAGGTGTTCTCCCAGCAGAGGGGTCTCCTGGATAGCCATTTTAGCGGGGATATAGTAATGGGGGTATCCGCTCTCCCGAGCCACCTTATCGCTCGCTTCAGCCACCAGTTCTTTTACCCCTCGCTTCACCTCTTCCATGATCGCCGGGTCGATCTTCCCCCGGGGGAGATCTCCTCGCAACCCTATGTAACTGAAGGGTTGTATGTTGGTAAGCACCCTATGGATGAGCCCTGCCAGTTTATCCATCTGCTCCGGGCCAAAGCCTCGCTGGGTGACCCAGGGGGTGCCCAGGCGGATGCCGCTGGCATCGGCGGCGCTGGTGTCGCCGGGGATGGTGTTCTTGTTGACCACGATGCCGCAGAGATCCAAGATGCGAGCCGCCGTTTCCCCCTTGAGGGGGAAGCCGGTCTTCGCGGGGATGGCGTTGAGATCGACACAGAGGAGATGAGTGTTTGTGCCTCCGTAGGCTATCCTGAGGCCGCGCTTCTCTAGAGCATCACTTAGAGCCACGGCGTTCTCCACGATCCTCTCCTGGAGCCTCCTGAACTTCTCCGTCTGGGCTATCTTGAAGGCCACCGCTATAGCTGCGAACTTGTTGACATGGGGCCCACCCTGTTCGCCGGGGAAAACGGCGCTATCTATGAGTTGAGCCTTCTCCTCATCGGTGGTGAGGATCACCGCCCCTCGGGGGCCACAGATCGTCTTGTGGGTGGTAAAGGTTATGACATCAGCATAGCCTATGGGGGTGGGATAGACGCCGGCGATGATCATCCCCGCTGGGTGGGCCACATCGGCCAAAAGTATAGCCCCCCCGGGGACACTATCGGCGATCTCTCTAAACTTCTCCCAATCCACGGCCCAGGGGTAGGAGGTGTACCCGGCGATGATCATCCTAGGCTTGTGCTCGATGGCCAGCCTTTTTATCTGGGCGTAGTCTAGCCTCTCGGTCACCGGGTCTACCTCGTAGGAGACGATATGGTACCGTTTGCCGGAGCGGTTGAACTCGCTCCCGTGGGTGAGGTGGCCGCCGTGGGGCAGGGCCATCCCCATCACTGTCTCCCCGGGCTCGACGAACGCCTCATAGACGGAGTTGTTGGCCGCTGCTCCGGAGAGGGGTTGGATATTCACGTATATCTCATCGGCGCCTATCTTATCGGTGGCGAAGCATTTGGCTATCCGCCGCTGGGCCAAGGCCTCCAAGAAATGGACATAGTCACACCCCTTGTAGAACCTTCTATCGGCGTACCGCCGGTAATAGACCAACTCGTATCCGAAGTTTAAGAGGAGATCCTCCTCCTCCCTGGTCATGCGTAAGGGTGGATACCCCTCGGCGTAGATACTAGTGAAGACCGACCCTAAAGCCTGTCGTACAGCTCGAGGACAGATGCTCTCTGAAGGGATGAGGATTATCTTTTGGGCTTGTCTCTCCTCCTCGAAGCCGATGATGAGATCGGTATCGGGATCCACCTCTGAGAGATCTTCCCGCACCAAGAAATCCGAATATTCTCTCTCCATTCGACGCTCCTCCAAAAATAACGCCGACCCTTTACCAGAAAGAGATCAGCGCCACCTCTATATCTAGTCTAACAAACTTTCTCCCCCTCGTCAAATTCTACCCTTTCCATTCCCATCCCTCGGGATCTCCCACGGGATCCCTTTGGGACCTGTGGGACAGGGAT
>JBHIDN010000275.1:0-2944 GCA_046760125.1 Anaerolineae bacterium | reverse complement strand
GAGTTACCCCCACTTCGAGGTGGTTTTGGTGGATAACGGCTCCACCGATGACTCGTTGGCTATCCTGGAAAGGGATTACCCCTGGGTGCAGGTGATAGCCTTAGAAGCCAACCTCGGTTTCGCCCAGGCGGTCAACATCGGCATTCGGGCCACGAGAGGGGAATTGGTGGCCCTCTTCAATAACGACGTGGAAGCGGACCGGCGGTGGCTGGAGGAGTTGGTAGGCGCTCTAGAGCGGCACCCCGAGGCTGGTATGGCCACGCCTAAACTGTTGCTTTTCCACAGACGGGATGTGATCAATGCGGCAGGAGACTCCTACAGCCTCGATGGGGTGCCGGGGAATCGAGGGGTTTGGCAGAAAGACGAAGGGCAGTTCGATGAAGAGGAGTGGGTTTTTGGGCCTGGAGGGGCGGCATCGCTCTTCCGTCGCTCTATGCTGGATGCCATTGCCTTACCGACCGATGAAGGTCCCCAGGTCTTAGACGAGGAGTTCGTCAGTTACTGTGAGGATGTGGACCTGGCTTGGCGCGCGCAGTTGGCTGGCTATCGGTGCATCTACGTACCCACCGCCGTGGCTTACCATCGTCTCAGCGCTACGGGAGGGGGAGCCCTGGCTAGTTATTACGTGGGGCGCAATTTTCTTTACCTCGTGGCTAAAGATTACCCCGCCTCTCTCCTGGTGAGGCATTGGCCGCGCATTCTAAGGGCACAACTGGGCATCGCCTGGGAGGCCCTGAAGGCCTGGCGGGGGGAGGCGGCCAGGGCGAGGCTCTGGGGGCAGATAGTGGGACTCTTCACCTGGCCCCGAATGCTGAAAAAGCGAAGAGTGGTGCAGTCTGCTCGGCGCGTGCCTGATGAATACTTGGAAGAGGTTCTGGAGAAAGTATGAACTTCTCACCTCTTATTTGATATATTGGAGCGATAGAGGGAAAGGGTTGAGATGAGGAACCATCATATCTCGCGACGCAATTTCATAACTCAAATAGTGGCGCTCTTGGGTCTAATTTTGACTAGCGTGAGGTGTCGCCTGGGGTTGGAGGAGACAAAACAGCCTCTTGCACCTAGCCCCATCACCACACCGACCTCCAGCCCGACCGCTACTTCCACTCTCAAACCGACACCAAAGACCACCGCATCGCCAACTCCTGAGCCGACTGAGACACCAACCCCTGAGCCCATCGCAACGCCTACCCCAGAACCCATCTCTACCCCTGGGCCATCTCTTGTTACCGTGGCCCTTGTGCGCGGAGAGGGGGTAGCCCAGATGGTGCGGCGGGCGGTGGAGTTGGCGGGGGGGTTCACCGCCCTGTCTTCTGGGGCCACGGTGCTGATTAAGCCCAATGTCAACTCCGATGATCCCTACCCGGGTACTACTAACCCAGAGGTGGTCAGGGCGGTGGTGGAGTTGGTGAAGGAGTATGAGCCTAGGCGGATCATAGTGGCTGACCGCTCGAATCCGGCCTATGATACCCTTCCCGCCATGAAGAAGGTGGGCATCTATCAAGCCACTATCGAGGCCGGGGCCGAGGTTATACCCTTGGAAAGTCACAAATGGGTAGGGGTCGATCCCCCTGGGGCCGAGAGTTGGCCTGGCGGTTTCGAGTTCTCCTCGCTTCCCCAAGAGGTGGATTACATGATCACCCTGCCCGTCACTAAGACCCATATCATCGCTCGCTACACCATGGCTCTCAAGAACACGGTGGGTCTCATTCACCCCAGAAGCCGCAATCTCCTTCATTCCAGAGCGGGGCGTCAGTTTGGAGCCATGTTGGCGGAGATAAACCTGGCCCGCCCCGCCGACTTCGTGGTCATGGACGGGACGCGGGCTTTCATAACCGGCGGCCCCGCTCATGGCCAGTTGCGGGAGCCCAACCTAATTCTTGCCACTTCTGATTTGGTGGCTGCTGATGTGGTAGGGTTGGCCCTGCTCAAATATCTAGGAGCACCAACTTTGTTGGCTCGGAACTCCTGGGAGGAGCACCAGGTGGCTAGAGCGGTGGAGTTGGGGTTGGGGGTCTCCGATGCCCGCCAGGTCGAGTTGGTGGCGGAAGGGGTGGCGGAGATCGACGAGATCAGGGCTTTCATATAAAGAAATCGCTCTTGAGGGAGGGGGGAGAGGGATACCTCTCCCTTTCTATTTGAGTTGACGGGGCGAAGGAGCGTGTGTATCATTGGGCATGAGGGCTTATGTTCCTTTCGGTGATCGTTCCCGCCTATAACGAGGAGCACAGGCTTCCCGATAGCCTGCGCCGCATCGTGGGCTACTTGGGGAAGCAGGAGTACAGCAGCGAGGTGGTCGTCGTCGACGATGGGAGCGAGGATGGGACGGCACAAGTTGTAGAGGAGATGATGGCTGAACTCCCCATCCTTTCCCTCATCCGAACGGAGCACCGGGGTAAGGGGCACGCCGTGAAGAGGGGCATGCTCGCCGGGCGAGGGGAGTATCTCTTCATCTGCGATGCCGACCTCTCCATGCCCATTGAGGAACTCTATAAGTTCTTACCTCCGGTCCTGGAGGGTTACGATGTGGCTATCGCCTCGCGGGAGGTCACTGGGGCCCGACGGTACGATGAGCCCTCCTATCGCCATTTCATGGGGCGGGTATTCAACTGGATCGTGAGGCTTTTCGCCGTGCCAGGCTTTCAAGACACCCAATGTGGCTTCAAATGTTTCAAGAGGGAGGCGGCACGAGACGTCTTCAGTTATCAGACCATGGATGGGTGGGGGTTCGATGTGGAGGTGCTCTTCATCGCCCAGAAGCGAGGCTATAAGATAGTGGAGGTGCCCATCGACTGGTATTACAGCGCCAACTCCCGCATCCATCCCATCCGAGATTCGATAGGCATGTTCACGGAGGTACTCAAAATCAGGCTGAACGATTGGAGGGGAAGGTATAGGAAGAGGGGATGAAAAGCCGAAGCCACTCGGATGAGTGGCCTCTTTG
>JBHIDN010000274.1:0-2950 GCA_046760125.1 Anaerolineae bacterium | reverse complement strand
GGGGCGGACTTGAGGGTGGTGCAGGAACTCTTGGGCCATGCGAGCCTATCGAGCACTCAGGTTTATACCCATGTGAGCCAGAGGAGGGCACGGGAGGTCTATATGAGCTCCCACCCTTTGGCTCGTGAAGGCGAGGCGGAGGGGGGATGAATAGAAAGGCCAGGGTAAAGAAGTTGCGCCGGATGCTGAATGAGCAAGGTCTGGACGGCATCCTCATAACCCAGCCTCAGAATAGCCTCTATTTGAGCGGCTTCGGACCATCGGTGCAGCCCGATGAGATAGCGGGCGCGTTGCTCATAACGGAAGATGATTCTATCTTGATGACCAGTTTCATCTATCTGGAGCAGGCGGAGAGGGAAGCCCCCGCATTCCGGCTCTTCAAGGTGGAGAGGGGCGATGAAGGGATGGTCGAGGCGCTCCCGGGCCTCCTGGAAGAGGTGGGAGCGAAGCGGGTGGGGTTCGAGGCCGAGCATCTGACCTTCGCTCGATACCAAAAGTGGGCGAGCGTATTGGCTGGATTGGTGGCCACTAGCGGCTTGGTGGAGGAGATACGGGCTATCAAGGACCAGGAGGAGATCGAGGCCATAAGAAAGGCTGTGGCCCTGGCCGACGAGACCTATGCATACCTCTGTGAATATATCCGACCAGGTCTCACCGAGCGGGAGGTGGCTTGGGAGGCGGAGGTCTACATGCGGCAACGGGGGGCGGAGAAGATAGCCTTCGATCTCATAATAGCCGGCGGGCCCAATGGGGCCCTGCCCCATGCTACGACCACGGAGCGCGCCCTTAAGGAAGGCGAGCCGATAGTGATAGACATCGGCGCCCGGGTGGAAAGTTACCATTCTGATCTGACGCGCACTATCTATCTCGGGGAACCAGGCGCCAGGTTTCAAGAGATCTACGCTCTGGTGAGAAGGGCCCAAGAGAGCGCTCTAGAGGGCATCCGAGCGGGGATGAAGGGGAAGGAGGCGGATGGTTGGGCTCGACAGGTGATCGAGGAGGCAGGCTATGGGGAATATTTCGGCCACGGCCTGGGCCATGGCGTGGGCTTAGCCGTTCATGAGAAACCTAGAGCGACCCAAACATCGGAGGAGGAACTCCAGCCAGGCATGGTCCTCACAGTGGAACCGGGCATCTATATCCCCGATTGGGGAGGGGTCCGCATCGAGGATATGGTGGTTATTCGAGAAGAGGGGGTGGAGGTGCTCAGCAGGGCCTCCAAGGAACCGAGGCTCCTCTAGGATGCTGTAGGGATACTCATCGCTAGGGAAGGAGGGCGGAGAGATGGAGTATATCGATCGCATCGGAAAGGTGAACCTCATCAAAGGGGTGGTTATCTTCCTCGTCGGGTTGGCTATCGGTTGGTTAGCCATCGGTTGGGGCCTCTGGCCGGTGCAATATTACGACACGGACCCCCAGGACCTCCGCCGTAGCCATAAGGAGGCCTGGATCTTGATGGTCGCCGACTCCTATAGTCTCAATCAGGACGACGAGGCGGCTCGAGAACGACTGCAAGGCTTCGAGGAGAGCGAGGTGGGGGAGATCATCTCTTCCCTCATCGTTCGCGCGGAAGAAGAGGGCGATCTCCCAGCGGCACAAAGGCTGCGAGATCTGGCTGGGGCAGCAGGGGTAGCCCTGCCCGGGGCTCTGCCGGAGGCTACTCCCACACCCGCGCCAGCAGCCCGTGGCCCTTCTATCATCCGCTCTTTAGGCCTAGTCTTGGTTCTCTTCCTCCTTGTGGCCCTGGTGGTAGTCGGTGGAGGGGTGGCACTGGCCCGTTGGAGGGAACGGCGAGAGAAGGCTCCTCTGCGCCCCGCACCTGGAGAGGAGTTGATAAGTTGGGAGGTGCCAGAGGAAGCCCCTCTAGGGCAGTTCGTGACCACCTATACCTTGGGGGATGACGGCTACGATACCTCTTTCAACATCGAGACGCCTGCTGGCGAGTTCTATGGAGCCTGTGGGGTGGGCTTCTCAGAGGTGATAGGAGAAGGGGCTCCGGATAAGATCACCGCTTTCGAGGTTTGGCTCTTCGACAAGACCGACCCCGACAACGTGCAAACGGTCACCAAGGTGCTGATGAGCGAGCACGCCTATGGCGATGAGGCGCTGCGAGAGAAGATGAAGGATCGAGGAGAGGCGGTCTTGGTGGAGAGGGGAAAGAGCATCGCCATCGAGGCTGTGGGTTTGCAACTGAGGGCCCAGATAGTGGACTTCGCCTACGGGGTGAGTCCTGATTTGCCTCCCAATAGCTTCTTCGAGAGGCTGACCACGGAACTGACGCCACTGATGAAGGCAAAGACCTAGAGGCACATCCCGGTTCTTGTCGATATCTTGGAGGGTAATAACCTCTGGACATCCCCACTCTTAGTCAGCACATCTAATATCCAAGTACCCCGATCTCGCAGAGCGCTGATTCATCACAGGCGCGAGTCGGCGCTCTGATTGTGATTAGTACCAAAGTCAGGCTTGACTCGATGACTTCCCTGTGGTAATCTGCGAAACACAGGAGATGGGAGGCAGATCTGTTTGCCGCTTCTGCGTGAGGAGCCGGGCCGAAAGGACCCGGCTCCTCACCTTCTTGCTTGATACGAAACGCAACTAGACGGGCCTTCCCATTATCGAGGTGTCCCTTCCAGGGTAGGATGGAAGGGATACATTCTGCCTGAAATACGACCTTTAAGCGACTTGCCAAAGAAACGAGGGTAGGGTTAAATCTACTCGTTTCGTCACCAAACTGTATAGAGGTGAAAGAGCGTGAAACTTATCGCCCTATTGGCGGCTTTAGCCATAGCCAGTGCGTCGGGGAGTGAGAGTTCGCAGAGCATCGGTTTGGGCAGGATCACTTACTACGACTGCAGTTCCCACTGTGGCAAGATAACCAGGTCGGGAGAGCCCTACAGTCCCGAATCGTTCACCATCGCCGTGGACGATGGTCTGTGGGAAGAGTTGG
>JBHIDN010000273.1:0-2956 GCA_046760125.1 Anaerolineae bacterium | reverse complement strand
GGCACTCGATGGCAGCACCTAGTGAAAAACTAAGGAGTATGACCATGTCACAGAACATCAGTTTGAAAGAAATCGAGCGAAAGGTCTGGACGTCCTATTTCGAGGATGGGCTCTGGGATATCTTTTTGGGCCTCTTGATGCTGGCAGGGGGAATCCGTGGCCTCACTGACAACCTCTGGTTCTACTTGATGCTTTTGCCAGCCGCACTGGCCCCGACGCTGGGCAAGAAATTCGTCACCATCCCACGCATAGGCCTTGTGAAGTTTGGCCCTGCGAGGAAGGTCAAGCGGAAGAAGGTGATGGCAGTGCTCATCATTTCAGTCCTAGCAACCCTTGCTTTGCTGTTGCTCCCTCTTTCAGGACTGGCTTTGCCGAAAATACCGATTTCCCCAATAATAGCCATTTTTTATGCAGGGGTCTTGGGCGCGGTGGCATACTACACGGATTTCCGACGCCTGTACGCATATGGCCTCTTGTTTGCGATATCCGAACTGCTTTGGGGACGGTTCGGCAAACCCATTGGCCCAATAGTGGACACGGTTTCAGGAATTGTCATTCTGCTGGTAGGGCTGGTAGTGTTCATCCGCTTCCTGCGCAACTACCCCTTGCCGGTGGAGGGGGCTCTGGATGTCAATAGCTAGCGGAAAGCCAAGGAGTCATATAATGGCACAGAAGTTGGATTTGAAAGAAATAGAGCGATGGGTAGAACAATCCGTTTTCCAGGATGGCTTGATGGAGATCATGATGGGAGGCTTTCTGTTGGCGGTTAGTGCATCATTGGCCACCGACGCGAAATTGATATCCTTCATCAGCCTGTTGGTGATATTCTTGGGGAACCCCCTCTTAGAGCATCTCAAGAGGCGTTACATCTACCCGCGCATCGGCTACGTCAAACTCCGACCTGAGAAGGAAGCCGATCCGAAGGGTATCGCGCTGGCAGCCATCCTTTTCGTGGTGATCTTGCTGGGTTCTATGCGCCTATTTCCCTTAGCGATGGGAGAGGAGCGTGGTTGGGTGTTCTGGTTCACTTACTTCTTTCCCGCGTCTACCGGTTTCATGCTAGCCATAGGTCCGTTCTGGTTGGGAGAAACCTACGGAGTGAAGCGCGGGTACGTGTTTGCAGCGTTGTTCCTCATGAGTGGCATCGCCATTCCGGTTCTGGGAATCGCTTCAGGATATGAAGTCGTGGGCCTGGAATGCTTACTGGTGGGGGTGATCTCACTGATCTCTGGGGTGACCATGTTCACCCGCTTCCTGCGCAACTATCCGGTACCGGCGGAGGGGAGTTCTGATGTCGGCGACTGAAATGGGCAAAGAAGAGCTCCAGCCCATCGCGGACATTGACCGGACAATTCACGAACCGGCCCGGCTCATGATCCTGGCTCTCCTATACGTCGTCGAAAGCGCGGACTTCCTCTTCTTGATGCGCCAGACCGGGCTGACGGGGGGCAATCTATCCTCGCACCTGAGCAAGCTGGAAGCCGCGGGCTACATCGATATCGAGAAAGAATTTGTGGACAAGAAGCCCCATACCATGCTCCGCCTCACCGACGAGGGTCGGGCTGCCTTCCGGGAATACCGGCAGAGCATGAAGCAGGTTCTTGATGACCTACCTGACTGACAACCAGATGATGCGTTTCCCAGAAGCATATGCTGCCTGGCATAAGGCTAAGGAAGAAGGCCCTTGATCTATGGCTCCCTGCCCCGCAACTGGGGGAAGAGGATTACCTCCCGGATGGAGGACTGATCGCAGAATAACATCACCATCCGATCCACCCCCCACCCTATCCCTCCCGTAGGGGGCATGCCATACTCCAGGGCTTGGATGAAATCCTCATCCATAGGGTGAGCCGCCTCTTCGCCACTGTCCAAGGCCCTCTTCTCGGCGGCGAACCGCTCTCGCTGCTCCAAGGGATCGTTCAGTTCCGTGAAGGCGTTGCCACACTCCAAGCCACCGATGAAGAACTCGAACCGCTCCACAAGGCGAGGATCCCCTGGTTTCTCTTTAGCCAGAGGCGATATCTCCTTGGGATAATCGAGGACAAAAGTAGGCTGAATGAGCGTGGGCTCCACGTACTCCTTGAAGAGTTCCTCCACCAGTTTCCCCCAAGTCTCCTTGGGGGTCACTTCTAACCCCCTTTCGGCTATGGCCTCTTTGAGGGCGGAGAAGGAGTCCATCTCCTCGATATCTATACCTGTCTCTTGGAGGATCGCCTGGCGCATGGTCACCCTCCGCCAAGGAGGCGTCAGGTCGATCTCGTTACCCTGGTAGGTGATCCTGGTGGTCCCCAGCACCTCCTGGGCGGCGTAGGCGAAGGTCTCCTCCGCCAAACGCATCATATCCTCATAGTCGGCGTAGGCCTGATAGGCCTCCAGTTGGGTGAACTCTGGGTTATGTACCGTGGAGAGCCCCTCGTTCCGGAAATCTTTGCCTATCTCATAGACCCGCTCGAATCCGCCGATGATGAGCCGCTTCAGATAGAGTTCATCGGCGATGCGGAGGTAGAGTTTTCGGTGTAAAGCGTGATGATAAGTCTCGAAGGGGCGAGCCGCAGCCCCACCGTAGATGGGCTGCAAAATCGGCGTCTCTACCTCGATGAAGCCTTGCTCATCCAAGAAGCGACGCATGGCGGATATGATGCGGCTCCGGGTGAGGAAGATCCGACGCACCTCCTCGTTGGCGATGAGGTCGAGATACCGCTGGCGGTAGCGGGTCTCCACATCCTTGAGCCCGTGCCACTTCTCTGGCAGAGGGCGTAGGGACTTAGCCAAGAGAGTGAGCCACAAGACCCTCACCGTGGGCTCCCCGGTTTGGGTGAAAAAGGGGTTCCCCTCCACGCCGATGAAATCGCCGATGTCCAGATCCTTCTTGAAGAAGCGGTAACCCTCCTCGCCCAGGGTCTCTTGGGTCACATATATCTGTATCTGCCCCGTGCCGTCGGCGATGTGGGCGAAA
>JBHIDN010000272.1:0-2979 GCA_046760125.1 Anaerolineae bacterium | reverse complement strand
TTGCCGTCGATGGGCTGGCCCAGAGGGTTGACCACCCGTCCTATCAGGGCGTCGCCCACAGGGACGGAGGCTATTCGCCCTGTACATCTAACCATATCGCCCTCTTCGATATCGGTATAATCGCCCATGACGATCACGCCGACGCTCTCCTTCTCCAGGTTGAAGACGATCCCCAGGACCCCGTTCTCGAACTCCACAAGTTCTGAGGACATGGCCCCCAGTAGGCCATGAATGCGGGCGATGCCATCGCCTACCTCCATGATGGTCCCCACATCTACGGCGGTGACGGGAGCCTCAAAGGCCTCTATCTGCCGTTTAAGGGTTGCGGTTATATCTTCAGCCCGTAGAACCACTTTTCCACCTCCCCTCATAACGTCGGGCGGTGATATTATCGCCTGGGGATAAGAGACCGCTTCAGCGCGGCCAGTTTGCCAGCCACACTGCCGTCGATTATCTTATCGCCCACGCGGATGAGGACGCCACCCAATATGGCAGGGTCAACCTCCCAATGGAGGATTAATCGGTCGCCGAATCGATTTTCCAGTTTTTTGCGCAAGGCTATGCGTTCCTCCTCGGTCAGAGGGATGGCGCTTTTCACCACCGCGACCTCTGCCCCTTCCATCCCCTCCTTTGTGACACGAGCGAGTTGAGAGGCTAGAGAATCGAGCACTTCGATCTGATCTTCAGGGATGGCGCCTTCTTCTCGGAGCCTATGGCTGAGCGCCTTTAGGCCGTTTGCCCACTCGGTCTTCGCTGGACGGCGAGCCATGGATACCCCCTACTCTAGGTCACTGGCCTCTGCCAGGAACTCCTTGATCAAACGCCGGTGTTCTTTCTCGTCTAGGGATTGATCGATCACCTTGGAAGCCGCAGCGATCGCCAACTCTACCACCTGTTCCTGAAGATCGATCATCGCTTGTCGCCTTTCATGCTCTATCTCCGCCCTCGCCTGCTCTAGGATGCGGCGGGCCTCTTCTTGGGCCTCGGCCACGATCTTCTCTCGCTCCTGCTCACTGATCTGGCTGGCCTGAGCGATAGCCTCCTCCGCTTTGCGGTGGGCCTCCTCCAACTCCTTTTGATGCTTCTCCCGCTCGGCAGCCGCCTCCTGTTTCACCTGTTCTGCGTACTGGAGACTCTCCTTTATCTTCTCCCGTCGTTCTTGGAGCATATTGAGGATAGGCTTATACAGAACGAACCGGAGCACGAGGACGAGGAGGAGGAAGTTGACTATCTGCGAGGCCAGAAGGGCGGGATCGATTCCCAACGCTTCCATAAACCCTCTCCTTTCTCACTCCTGCAGCCTAGCCGCCGACCACGAAGAGGAGCATCATAGCCACCACCAGGGCGTAGATGGCGATAGCCTCGGCGAAGGCGATGCCGATGAACATATTGATCTGGATCTGCCCTGCGGCTTCCGGGTTGCGGCCAATGGATTGGAGCGCCCCAGAGGCCACAAGCCCAATCCCTACACCAGGGCCTATGGCCCCCAAACCGATGGCTAAGCCTGCTGCCAGAAGCCTCGCTGCATCAGGTGTCACTTTGTTACCTCCTTGTCGTTGGTAGTTTTGAACATCTTGTCCCCGCCCGATCGCCGAGAGTGGCCTGTTGACGGTCACTCATGGGTAAAAGTAGCCATAGTCATGAAAGCCAAGGTGAGCACGGCGAAAATGAAGGCTTGGATGAGACCCACGAAAAGTTCTAACCCTAAAAAGGCCGGCGTCCCTAGATAGGGCAAAAGAAAACCGATCACCAGGAGCACCACCTCGCCAGCGAAGATGTTGCCGAAGAGTCGGAAGGAGAACGAGATTATCTTGGCTATCTCGCTGACCAGTTCCAAGAGGCCCACGAAGGGGTCGATGATGGCCCGGCGGAAGAGTGCCATGATGAGGTCCATGTCCTCTAGTTCTTCCTCCCCTGCCAGGAGCGCAGGGAGGGTGAAGAGACCTCTAAAATTGAAGAACTTGGAGGTATATCCCAAGGTGCCCAGGGCGCGGATGCCGTAGTACTGGGTAGCAAGTACAGAAACCAGAGCCAGCCCCACGGTCATATTTAGGTCGGTGCTGGGAGAGCGGAGGAAGGGGACGATGACCGTCTCTCCATTATGGACCTCTTTTATGCCGATGGCCGCCAGCCCTGGTATCAGCCCCCAATAGTTGGAGATGAGGACGAAGAGGAAGATGGTGGCCACCCAGGGGAAAAACTTAGGCGCTTTCTCCTCCCCGGCCACGCTAACCACCAAGCCATAAACGGCATCCACAGCCATCTCCGCGAAGTTCTGAACCCCTTTAGGGATCAGTTCCATCTTCCTGGTAGCGAAGAAGGAGAAGATGATGAGAGGTATGCTGGTCAGCAGGGTAGCCACGAGGCTATTGGTGATGGGAAGAGGGAAGCCAGGGATGGGGATGACCGTTAACTTCTCCGGGGCTATCTCTATAGCGGGGAGTTGAAATCGCAAGTTGGGCCTAAAGCCAGGGTTGCAGAGTGGCAGCGCTCCGGCGATGGCGAGAGAGCAGAGAAAGAGGGTGCTGAGAAGACAACCTATTCCGTACTTTTTGGTCTTAGGACCCACTGGGAACCTCCTACAGTTTAGTGCGTGGGGCGACCAACCCGTAGACGATAAGGGTACCTAAAAATATCCCCGATACCATGAAGAGTAATAAAGCCCAGGGCGAAGTGCCCAATCTACGGTCGATCCAGAGTCCCAGGCCCAGGGAGCCCAGGACGGAGCAAGAAACTAGACAGCAGAGTTGAGCGACGAAAGCGATGGTGGAGATAGGCTTTCTCATGGTCTCACTTTAAAGAGCCAGAAATATATTATACCATAGTCCTGGAGGGAATCAACTTGGCGCAGAGCCGATTGCGGCTGCTCTCTCATGATGGGCCTCTACGGACTAGGACGGGCGTGCCCTCCTTTACCTCTTCGAAGATGGTAGCCTCACCGATGAGGCGGCCGAAGACGGTGACCGGGCTGGCAGGGCG
>JBHIDN010000271.1:0-2985 GCA_046760125.1 Anaerolineae bacterium | reverse complement strand
TGGGAAACCTGGACCAGGCTGGGGACCTCGGGGGTCAATATGTGGTCCAACGAGGTGGGCTCTTTCCCGACCCGTAACTTTCAGTCGGGGGCCTTCGAGAAAGCGGAAGGGTTGAAGGGCGAACTGATGAGGGAGAGGATAGTGGTCACCGACAAGGCCTGCTTCGGCTGCTCCTCCCCTTGTGGTAAATGGTCCCACAGCAAGAAGCATAAGGTTCGCGTCGAGGGGCCGGAATATGAGACCGCAGCCCTCTTGGGTGCCAATGTGGCCCTCTCCGATATCGAAGATGTGGCTTACGCTAACTATCTCTGCGATGAGTACGGCTTAGACACTATCTCCGCGGGTAATGCCATCGCTTTCGCTATGGAGTGCTTCGAGAAAGGGATCATCACCACCGAGGAGACCGAGGGCTTGGAACTGAATTTTGGCCAGGCGAAGGTGGTTTTCGCCCTTCTGGAGAAGATAGCCAAGCGGGAAGGGATCGGCGACATCCTGGCCCAGGGGGTGAGACACGCGGCTCATGTCTGGGGGAAGGGAAGTAGCGACTTCGCCGTGCAGGTGAAGGGTTTGGAGATGAGCGGCTACGAGTCGAGAAACGCCCCGGCCATGCTTCTCTCCTATATGACCGCCGATGTGGGGGCCCATCACAACCGCTCCTGGGCTATCACCTACGATCTGGAGGTGGGCCGGGATAAGGTCACGGAGGATAAGGCGGCCAAAGTGATAGAGTTGCAGCATATCCGCCCCCTCTTCGATTGCCTGGGGTGCTGTCGGCTGCAGTGGGTGGAGTTGGGATTAGATCTGGGTTATTATGCCGCGATCCTGAAGGCGGTCACGGGGGTAGATCGCTCCTGGGATGATCTCCTGAAGATCTCGGAGCGGATCTGGAACCTTACCCGGGCTTTCTGGGTGAGAGAGGTGGAGGGGTTCGGTCGGGAGTGGGATTATCCGCCGGCACGCACCTGGAAGGAGCCTGTGATAAGCGGCCCCACCAAGGGGAAGTTCGTCTCCAGAGAGGATGTGGAGAAACTCTTGGATATGTACTACGCCCAGCGGGGCTGGGATAAGAACGGCATCCCCACCAGGGAGAAACTGGAGGAGTTGGGCTTAAGCGACCTGGTTAAGATATGAAAAGCGTAAAGGTAGTACCAGTGGGGATGCTCAAGAGGTATGTTACTCAGGAGACGGTGAGGGCCAACCCTGGCCAGACGGTGCGCCAGTTGCTAGACGGTTTGGGCATCCCCCCCGATTTGGTGGCGGTGGTGATGGTGAACGGCCGCCAAGAGCCTAAGAGTTATCTCCTCCAAGAGGGCGATCAGGTGAAGTTGGTGCCTCTGGTGGGGGGAGGCTAAACACTCGTAAAGGAGAAGATGCTAGCATGAAACCCGCCTTAAGATCGAAGATTCCTGGTCCTGAGGCCAAGGGGTATGTGGCCCGCGATGCGGAGGCGATCTCGCCTTCGTATACCCGTTCCTACCCCTTCGTTATGGATCATGGTAAGGGTTCCTTCGCTTGGGATGTAGATGGTAACCGGTATATCGACTTCAACGCCGGCATCGCCGTCACCGCCACCGGCCACTCTCACCCAGAGGTGGTGAGGGCGATCCAGGAACAGGCGGCCAAGTTCATCCATATGTCGGGGACCGATTTCTACTATGGCATCCAGATCGAGTTGGCGGAGAAAGTTAACTCTCTCGCGCCTGGTAGTGAGGCCAAACGGCTTTTTTTCACCAACTCGGGCACCGAGGCGGTGGAGGCGGCGATCAAGTTGGCCCGCTACTACACCGGTCGGCCGCATATGATCGCCTTCTTGAGCAGTTTTCATGGCCGAACTATGGGCTCCTTGGCCTTGACGGCGAGCAAGGCGGTACAGAAGAAGGGCTTCGCCCCCTTGATGCCGGGGGTCACTCATGTCCCTTATGGCTACTGCTACCGTTGCGCTTACAACTTGGAGTATCCGGCCTGCGATGTGGCCTGCGTGGGGTTTATCGAATCCCTTTTCCAGAAGTTGTTGCCCCCGGAGGAGGTGGCGGCCATCTTCATAGAGCCGATCCAAGGGGAAGGGGGGTATATCGTTCCCCCTCCGGAGTTCCACGTGAGGTTGAGAGAGTTGGCCGACAGATATGACATCCTCCTCGTTGACGACGAGATTCAGACGGGGATGGGGCGGACAGGCAAATGGTTCGCCATCGAGCATTGGGATGTGGTGCCAGACATCGTCACCATCGCCAAAGGGATCGCCTCGGGTATGCCGTTGGGAGCCATGGTGGCCCGCAAGGAACTGATGACCTGGCCGCCGGGGGCCCATGGCAACACTTTCGGCGGGAACCCCGTCTGTTGCGCCGCTGCCTTGGCCACCATCAAACTCATCGAAGGGGGGCTGATGGAGAACGCGGCCAAGATGGGCCAATATATGTTAGATCGGGCCAGGGCGATGGAGGCAGAGCACCCCGCCATCGGCGATGTGCGGGGCAAAGGGCTGATGATCGGCATCGAGTTGGTGGAAGATAAGGAGAGCAAGGAGCCGGCTGGAGCCCTTAGAGATGATCTGATCCAACGGGCCTTCAAGAAGGGGCTTCTCCTCCTGGGCTGTGGAGCCAGCACCATCCGTTTCATGCCCGCTCTGACCATCGATGGGCAGACGGCCGACGAGGGGTTGGCCATCTTCGAGGAGGCGTTGACGGAGGCGGAGCGAGCGCGGTAAGAGAGGTGAGAGGGGGCAGAAACCTGCCCCCTTTTTGATGTTGAGGGCGAGCGATGGGTCGGATGATTCTCTTGGCTGGCCGTCCTGGGGTGGGAAAGACGACCGTTATCAAGCAGGTTGTGGAGATGCTGGGTGGCGAGGCTGGTGGGTTCTATACGGAGGAGATTCGCCAGGGAGGGCGGAGGCTGGGCTTCAAGATCATCACCCTCGAAGGGGAGGAGGGGGTGCTGGCGCACGTAGATATTAAGGGTGCTCCTCGGGTGAGCAAGTACGGGGTCAAT
>JBHIDN010000270.1:0-2990 GCA_046760125.1 Anaerolineae bacterium | reverse complement strand
CTGGGGTGTTGGGGCCCCATATTGACGGTTATGGTCTCGGTCCTTAGTCTGGTCCCTACCCTTTGCATTTGGCTAGGAAGGCTCCTCTTGGCCGATGGTCTGGTACCCTTCAATGGGGAAATCCTTGCGTAAGGGGTGCCCTTCATACCCTTCCCAGAGAAGGATCCGCTTCAGATCGGGGTGCCCGGTGAAGCGGATGCCCATGAGGTCATAGACCTCCCTCTCCTGGAAGTTGGCCCCGGGCCAGAAGGGGGTCACTGAGGGGAGCTCTGGCTCGTCTTTCGAAGCCGACACCTTGAGGATTAGAGGCCCCTTCCCTTCCTTCATGGAGTAGAGGTGGTAGATGACCTGGAAGCGGTCGGGGTAGTCGACCCCGGTCACGGCCGATAGGTAGTCGTATCCCTGCTTCTCTTTGAGGTGATGAGCCACCTCAAAGAGGTCATCGGCCTTAACTGATATCGCCGGGTCCTTGCCCTCCAGATATTCCAAGGGAGCCTCTGGGAGTTCTTCGACTAACCGCTCGTAGACCTCTTTATTCATCTTCTCCTGGAAGCACCAGTCCCCTCGGCCTGAGGATGGGAACCGGCATCTCCCGCTCTGCCTTCCCACGGTACCAAGGCGAGGTGAGGACCGTCTCCCCCTCTATCTTTTGGTGGAGTCTAATGAACCCTTCTAGGAGGGCTTCAGGGCGGGGAGGACAGCCGGGTACATAGACATCTACGGGCAGATAGGTGTCGATGCCGTTGACCACATTGTAGGTATCCTTGAAGGGGCCGCCGGAGATGGCACAGGCCCCCATGGCCAGGACATATTTGGGCTCCGGCATCTGATCGTAGAGCCGCACCACCTGGGGGGCCATCTTGTTGTTCACCGTACCGGCTACGATCATCAAATCCGCCTGGCGGGGGGTAGGGCGCATCATCTCCATCCCGAAGCGGGCAAAATCGAAGCGGGCCGCGGCGGCGCAGATCATCTCGATGGCGCAGCAGGCTAATCCGAAACCCAGGGGCCAGACCGAGGAGCGGCGCCCCCAGTTATATATCTTGTCGATGGTAGTGATGATGACGTTGCGCTTGATCTGTTCGGCTATATACTCTTCTTCGGTCATCTTAGAACCATTCTAGAACGCCCTTTCGCCAGGCGTAAAGAAGTCCCCCTACCAGGATCCCCAAAAAGATGAACATCTCCACCAAGGCAAAGAGCCCCAACTGGTTATAGGCCACCGCCCAGGGGTACAAGAAGACGGTCTCGATATCGAAGATGACGAAGACCAGGGCGTAGATGTAGTATTGAACTCGAAACCGGACCCACGTCTCACCTATGGTCTCCAGACCGCACTCATAGGTGGACTCTTTGATGGGGCCGGGCCTTTTAGGGCGCATCATGAAGGCCATGAACAGCGCCGCAAGGGGAAAGAGGATTGCAGCGATGAGGAACAAGCCAAGGAAAGCGTAGTCTGATAGCAACAGTTCCTCCCGTTTCCCTTGCTAGCCTAGCGGCTGTGGGGAAACCTTGAGAATTATATCACAAACTCTCCGCAAAATCAACCCATTTTCCTGGAAGGGGTCTTGAACGCTATCGCCCCTAAGGAAAAACAGCCACCAGTATAAGGGGCGGGAAGTCGAATGTCAAACCGAAGGCTCGTAACCCCCTGTTGGTGGTACCCGGTGGGCGCTTCAACTTTAAGGTGAAAGGGGGACTCCAATCTGGTATAATTGGGAAAGGAGGCTTTCTAGAAGATGAACTTCCTCAAGATAGAGGATCAGGAGCGATGGAACGCTTTCCTCCTCGAGAAGGGGGGCCACCTCCTCCAATCCTATGAGTGGGGAGAGTTCAAGAGCCGCTTTGGCTGGCGGGCTAGCCGCGTGGCTTTGGAGGAAGGAGGGCAGATCATCGCCGGAGCCCAGGTGCTGGTCCGCAATCTGCCCCTGGGGAGCCTGGCTTATGTCCCCCGGGGGCCGGTGGTCGATCCTCAAGAGGGGGAAACCTTACGGGAACTATGGGCTCAACTTCACATTCTGGCCTGCCAAGAGGGTTCAGTTTTCTTGCGTCTGGAACCGGATTGGGAGGGCGGTGAGAGAGGCCATCTGTTGGAAAGGGAGGGGTTCCATCGAGCCCCGGAGAGCATCCAGCCCCAGAGCACCTTGGCTGTGGATATAGAGGGGGATCTAGAATCGATCTTGAGCCAGATGAAGCCCAAGACCCGATATAATATCCGTCTGGCGGAGCGAAAAGGGGTAGTGGTGAGGAAGGGGAGGGAAGAGGATCTGGGCGCTTTCTACGAGTTGCTCCGTATCACCAGACGTCGAGATCGCTTCTTTGTACACAGTAGCCGCTATTACCTTGAGGCATGGCGGACCTTCGCTCCTCGGGGGATGGGGAGGCTCTTCTTGGCTTTCTATGGCGACCAGATACTGGCAGGGCTGATGGCTTTCGCCTTCGGCCACCGAGCCTACTATCTCTACGGCGCCTCGTCCGATGAGCATCGCAGCCTGATGCCCAACTACCTTTTGCAGTGGGAGGCGATCCGGTGGGCCAAGGAGAGGGGGTGTTTAGTATATGATCTTTGGGGCATCCCCGATGAGGTGGGAAAGGCTGGGGAGCCGCCCGACTTTGTGAAGAGGAAGGGTGGGTTATGGGGGATCTATCGTTTTAAGCGTGGTTTCGGAGGGAGGGTGGTGCGCACTGTCGGAGCCTTCGACTACGTTTATTCCCCATCCCTTTATTGGCTCCTGATGCGGGTGGGAAGAGTGCGCTCCACCATCTCAAGGTTATAGGCAGAAACGCTGGGTACGGTGCCCTGCTCAGCGATTGTTATCTGGACAAAAGGTGTTGGCTAAGGTGTCATCATGGCGGGGGTGGGAAGGAGCCTTCGTCAGGGCGCAACTATCATAGTCTTCTTATCATTATTGGCGTTCTTGTCCGACGACACGCCTCTCCGAAAGCCGAGAGTGATAGTCGCCTTGGGGGATAGCGTGACCTATGGAGCC
>JBHIDN010000269.1:0-3000 GCA_046760125.1 Anaerolineae bacterium | reverse complement strand
GAGGTGAGAGATACCAGCCCTTGAGGAATGGCCCAAGAAAGGGTACAATGAGAAATATGAATGTCTTGGTCACCGGAGGGGCGGGCTATATCGGGAGCATCGTGGCCCAGGAGTTGATTCGGGCCGGGCACGAGGTGGTGGTCTTCGATAGCCTAATCCGAGGCCACCGTTCGGCGGTGCCCGAAGAGGCGACCTTCGTCCGTGGGGACCTCTTGGACCGCGAAGCCCTGGCTAGGCTCTTCGAGGAGCACGATTTTTCTGCCGTGATGCATTTCGCCGCCCTCATCGAATCCGGTGAATCGATGGAGAAGCCGGCTCTCTACCTCCGCAACAACGCCGTGGGTAGCCTCAACCTTCTGGAGGCCGCGGTAACTCAGGGCGTCGAACGCTTCGTCCTCTCCTCCACCGCCGATGTTTACGGCCTGCCCGTCCGAGAGCGGATAGCGGAGAGCGACCCTCTGCGACCCATCAACCCTTATGGGGAGTCTAAACTCCTGGTGGAACGGATGTTGGCCTGGTTCGAGAGCATACATGGCCTGCGGTACGCCACTCTGCGCTATTTCAACGCCGCGGGGGCCACTCCCCAGCGGGGCGAGGATCACCGGCCGGAGAGCCACCTCATCCCCCGAGTATTGCAAGTGGCCCTGGGGCAGCGAGACCACCTGGAGATCTATGGCACCGACTACCCTACCCCAGACGGCACCTGCATCCGTGACTACATCCATGTCTTAGACTTAGCCCAAGCCCATATTTTGGCCTTGGAGGCGCTGGAGGAACGGAGCCGCATCTTCAACCTGGGCAATGGCCATGGCTACTCGGTGAAGGAGGTCATCGAGACCGCTCGCCGGGTCACCGGCCATCCCCTTCCCACCGTCGAGCGGCCTCGGAGGCCGGGCGATGCCCCGATCAAGGTAGCCAGCGCGGAGAAGATCGAGAGAGAACTGGGCTGGCAGCCCCGGTATCCCCATTTGGAGAGCATAATAGAGAGCGCTTGGCGGTGGCACCAGGCTAACCCCCAGGGCTACCCGGAATAATAAAATGCGGGTGGGTATAAACGCCCTCTTCTGGGGGCAGGAGACGACGGGCAGCGGCCAATACACGCGCTGCCTAGTTCGAGAGTTGATGGCCCTAAAGACCGAGTACACGCTCTTTCTTCCCCGCGAGGCCAAACTTGACACGGAGGAAACCCCCCCTCATCGTTTTATCGACACCCCCTTCCCCAAAAACGGGGGGCTGGCTAAACTCTGGTTTGAGCAGATCTCCTTCCCTAGGGCCTGCCAAGGGATGGACGTGGCTCACGTGCCCTACTTCGCCCCGCCGCTCTTCCCTTCGAGGCCGACGGTGGTCACCATTCACGACCTTATCCCCCTTATCCTGCCTGCCTATAAAGGCTCCATCCTGGTGCGCTTCTACACTAGGCTGGTCTCCTTGGCCGCCAAGCGTGCTCAAGCCATCATCACCGACTCCCACTCCTCCAAAAGAGATATAATCAACCTCCTCAAAATACCGGGAGAGAGGGTCCACGTTATCCCCCTGGCTGCAGATGAGAGGTTTAAGCCGGGAGTAAAAACCGAACTGGATCGGGTACGGCGAAAGTACAACCTGCCCCAGGAGTTCATCCTCTACCTGGGCGGCTTCGACCAACGGAAGAACATGAACATCTTGTTCAAGGGGTTCAAGGGTGTAAAGGAGAGGCTAGGCGATAGATGTCCCCTCGTGATCGCTGGGACGTTGCCCAGTAAGGATACCTCTTTCTTCCCCCATCCCCGCCGCTTGGCGGAGGAGGCAGGGGTGAGCGACGCTGTGCGCTTCATCGGCTGGGTGCCGGAGGAGAAGAAGCCGGCCCTGTATGGTTTGGCCACCCTCTTTCTCTACCCCTCCCTCTACGAAGGGTTCGGTTTACCCCCTCTCGAAGCCATGGCCTGCGGCACCCCGGTCATTGCCTCCAACGCCGCTTCCCTCCCGGAGGTGGTGGGTGATGGTGGAGTGCTGGTCGATCCCCGAGAGCCCGAAGCCTGGGCCGAAGCGATGGTAGCCCTGCTCACCAACCCTCAGAAACGAGAAGAATTCAGCGCCAAGGCGGTGGAGCAGGCTCGAAAGTTCAGTTGGCAGAGGACGGCAAGGGAGACCCTAGAAGTCTACAAGCAAGTGGCAGTCAAGAGGTAACTATGCGGGTGCTCATGATCTCCAAAGCCTGCGTGGTAGGGGCCTACCAGAGAAAACTCGAAGAGTTGGCTAAGTTCGAAGATGTCGAACTTACGCTCATCGTACCCCCTTACTGGCTGGAGAAGGGGAGAAAGATACCCTTGGAGAGGCTCCACACTTCAGGCTATGAACTCCTGGTAGAGCCCATGGCCCTCAACGGCCATTTCCATCTCCATGTCTACCCCGGCCTAAGGACCCAGGTACAACGTTTCCAACCAGAGATCATGCATATCGATGAGGAACCGTACAACTTGGCTACATTCCAAGCGATACGCTTGGCTAAGAAGGCGGGGGCCCGGGCTCTCTTCTTTACCTGGCAGAACCTCTTGCGTCGCTACCCCCCTCCCTTCAGTTGGATGGAACGATACAACCTAAAGAACGCCGCCTACGCCATCGCTGGAAATCAAGAAGGGAAAGAGGTTCTGCAAGCCAAGGGGTTCCGTGGCCCGATGGCCGTCATCCCCCAATTCGGGGTCGACCCCGAGATATACAAGCCCCATGCGCATGAGAAACGAGAAGGAGCTTTCTGCATCGGATATATAGGAAGGCTGGTAGAGGAGAAGGGGGTAGATCTCCTCCTCCACGCCCTCTCTGACCTTCGAGGAGAGTGGCTCCTCCGCATCTTGGGGAGCGGGCCTCAAAAAGGACGATTGCAAAGTCTGGTTCAGGAACTGGACTTGACAGAGCATGTGACTTTCGACTCCCCCATCCCCTCGCCAGGGATGCCCGACTACTACCGGGGGTTAGACCTCCTTGTCCTCCCCTCCCGCACCCGCCCCAATTGGAAGGAGCAGT
>JBHIDN010000268.1:0-3016 GCA_046760125.1 Anaerolineae bacterium | reverse complement strand
ACCTTTCCCTCACGGTACTTGTTCACTATCGGTCGCCAAGGGTATTTAGCCTTGGGAAGTGGGCTTCCCTGCTTCCCACAGGGTTAGCGTGCCCCGTGGTACTCAAGGTCACCGGCAGGAGCCTCACCCCTTTCGCCTACGGGACTATCACCCTCTATGGTAGACCTTTCCAGTATCTTTCGGCTAGAGATGAGGTTTGTAACTCCTTTGGGCCTCTCGAGCGACCCGGCCGGGCCTTACAACCCCCGTCTCGCAACGGCTCGAGCCTTGACACGAGACGGGTTTGGGCTCTTCCCCTTTCGCTCGCCACTACTCAGGGAATGTTCTCTCTTCCTCGGGGTACTAAGATGTTTCAGTTCCCCCGGTTCCCCCCAACTGGCCTATCTATTCAGCCAGTGGTACCTGGACATTCCTCCAGGTGGGTTTCCCCATTCGGGCATCCCCGGATATAACGCCTACTTGCGGCTCCCCGGGGCTTATCGCAGCAAGCCACGCCCTTCTTCGGCCCTTGACGCCTAGGCATCCACCATACGCCCTTAGTAGCTTAACATGCGTGACGCGGCAGAATCTAGACTCGACCTTTTCAGTTGTTAAGGTACAACTCTTGCGGCTCTCGTTTGCCACAAGCCAGGGACTTCAACCTTTGAGGCCTCTGGCTTGAGGCAAACCCTTGGTGGGGACAAGCCCCCTTGGCGGGGACAAGCAAAATGGCCTGGGACACAGACCCAGGCCACCCGATCGCCTCGGCTATATGTCCCTCACTACACCTATCCCGGCACTCCACTTGTCATATCTGCTCCTTCACCGATGAAAGTATACTACATCTCGTCCTATTTGTCAAGGGACCGTATTCACTCACGTAAAATGTTACTAAGGGGGTATGGTTCTGTCAAAAGAAATTGTTACCGGGGGAACTATGCCCAACGAAGAACAGGTGACCATAAACGAACGTAGGAAGTACTTACGACTGGTCAAAAAGCGATATCTCAAAGCCAGTAAGAAGGAGCAGCTTCGAACTCTCCGTGACTAGGTCAACCCTCGACAGCTGCGTCTCCCACAGGGATACTTTACGTAAAGAGATCTACAACCCAATCGATCATATCTCTCGTTTACCTGGTGCCGTTCCAGAGAAGACAGAGGACGTTTACAAAACGCTATCTACACCTATTCAGAGCCAGAAAGGAGAGGGCGCTTCGGTAACATTCTCATTTGACTTGACACGCCTGGCCTCCTCAAAAAAGCCGCATCCAAGGTTAGGATGCGGCGGCTACAATCGTTTGGGATGCTGCTACCTGAAAGGCGGCAGATGCTTAGAAGTGAAACTGGCGGGCAAAAGTCCCCCCAAAGTGTAGATCTCCCTTTGGCCCTCGGGGTCGGCGACGATGACCTGCAATTCATCCTCCCCAAACTCCGCCAAAACCTGGCGGCAGGAACCACAAGGGGTAGCCATCGTCTCCGTAACCACCGCTATGGCCTTAAACCGCCGTTCTCCCGCCGCTATCGCCTTGAAGAGGGCCACCCTTTCCGCGCAGATAGAGAGCCCATAAGAAGCGTTCTCCACGTTGCAACCGGCATAGACCTGGCCGGATTCCGCTAAAAGCGCTGCCCCCACAGCGAAATGCGAATAGGGAGCGTAGGCTCGCTCTCTCGCTTCCTTGGCCAGAGCAACTAGATCCTCCGGGCTCATATCATCCCTCCTTAGAAAAAGACCGGATAGGGTTCTTCCCGCCGGCATAAATCTCCATTTCAAAACTATTCAGGTTGCTCTTTGATGACTTTGACTTCCTTGATACGGCGGCCGACGACGGAGAGGACAGCGATCTTCACCCCGTCCAAAGCCACCTCCTCTCCGGCCGATGGCACCCTTCCCAAGCGGCTATAGATGAGTCCCCCCAAGGTGTCACCCCCCTCGGTGGGCAACTCGATCCCCATCAGTTCGTTCACATCGTCTAGATCCATCCGGGCGTTGAAGATCACCTCATTCTCGTTAATAACCCGATAGACAGGCTCCTCTCTATCGTACTCGTCTTGTATCTCCCCTACTATCTCCTCCAAGATATCCTCGATTGTGACTAGACCTGACGTGCCGCCGTATTCGTCTACCACGATGGCCATATGCACCCTCTTATCCCTCAGTTCCGCCAGGAGCTCATCTATCTTGTTGGTCTCCGGTATGAAGTAAGCAGGACGCAGAACCTCCCGAAGGGAGATATCGAGATGGCCATCGAGGAGAAGAGGAAGGAGGTCCTTAGCGTAGAGGAGGCCCACGATGTGGTCGATGTCTCCCTCATAGACGGGGATCCGGGAATGGCCCGCTTTCATTATCAAATCCAACGCCTCTGAAAGGGGCGTATCTACCTCTAGGGCCACTATGTCGATACGAGGTACCATCACCTCTCGGACGAAGGTCTCCCCCAATTCGAAGATGCCCGCGATCATCTCCTTTTCCTCCTCTTCGAGGAGGCCTTCCTCCTCCCGCTCGTCCACCAACCTTCGGATCTCCTCTTCGCTGCTTAGAGGTCGCTCCCACTCCCCTCCGCCTAAGACTCGGGTTAGGAGTCCGCTCAACGATTGAAGGAGGGCCATCAGGGGGCCTAGAATGCTGACCAAACCGCGAACCGGCCTTCCTAGGGCCAAGGCTACCCCCTGGGGGTGGCCTAAAGCCCAAGCCCGAGGTGGCGTCCAAGCCACGATCAGGACCACAACCACAAAACTCATGATCGCCGCCACCTGGCCCCAATAGGGTACATATCGGAGCGCAAGAGCAGTGCCCGGGCTGGCCGCCGCTACCAACGCTCCGCTCTGGAGGAGAATCAGGGTGGAATCGCATCGGTCGGGCTCATCGAGAAGAGCGCATACCGCCTCCGCTCCGGCGACCCTTCCTTCTTCCGCATCCCTCATGCAGGCTCGACTGACAAGGCTCAAGGATGTCCGGGCAGCGGATACGAGGGCTAGAAGCAGGGTGGCAAAAACTATCAAGCCTAACTCTATCCAAACCTCCAAGGTCATTCCCCCC
>JBHIDN010000267.1:0-3020 GCA_046760125.1 Anaerolineae bacterium | reverse complement strand
GATCTTCTTCTTCTGGTGGAAACGGGTCTTCCCGAAGTAGCGCTCGATGATCTCCACCGCGGTTAGCGTGTCCTGGCCTACCAGAATCATGGGCACCCCCAACTCCTCGGCCCGGGCCAGGATGACGGCGTTGGGATGCAGGTTGCCGGTGAGGATTAGGCATTTGGTGGAAGTCTCCAAGGCCGCCAGTTGGATATCCGGCCGGTCGCCGCCGGTGATGACCGCTTTGTGGGGCTTCCGGCGGAAGTAGGAGAGGGCGCTATCCACGCTCATAGCCCCGATCATCAGATGCTCCACTAATTCGTCCGCCTTCTCCGGGGAGTTGAGTATCCGTCCCCCCAGAACCTCCGCCAACTCCCCCACACTCATGGAGAGGAGAATCCGCTCTTCGGGCAAGACGGCATAGACCTTTATCCCCCGATCTTCGAGGAATGGCCTGACCGTCCCCCGCACGTATTCGAGCCTCCGCTTAGGGACGGTGTTGAGGACAGCCCCCAACATCGATTCGCCGAAGACCTCCTGGCGTAGGAGCAGGCTATTCAGGGAGAGATCGTCCTCATATCTGATGATAACCAACTCCCAGGCCCCCAGAAGTTCCGCTACCTTTTGAGATGGGAGACCAACCAAGGCTCCATCGTTCAGGGAGGCCCCGCCTCCCAAAAGCATCACGTCCTTATCTTTAGACGCCTGCTCGTAGGCTCTCTTTATGCGTTGCTTTACGTCCATCCTCTCCCCCTTAAGGATCGATTCCAAGGTGAGGGGGTCGAGGCAGACCGGGGCCAGGATCTCTGAACCTTCCTCCAATTGAAAGAGTTCCTTGATGAACTCCACATCTTCATCTATGGCGCGCCCCTTTATCCGCTTGGCCGTGCTGCTTATGGGCTTCATATAGCCCACGCGGAACCCATCTCGGCGAAACCTCAAACCCAATCCTACGCATAGCGAACTCTTGCCGGAGAAGGTCTCCGCCGAAGTCACATATACCGCCACCGCCTTTTCAGCCATTTCTCCTCCTTCGCCACCGAGGCACCGATAAAGCCTCCTTAATCATTGGAGAGCCATCCTCAGATCGACAGCCACCGCTCCCTTTCCCTCCTCACAGACTATGAGAGGGTTTATATCCAGTTCTACGATCTCTGGGAAATCGGTCACCAGTTGAGAGACCCGCAGGATGCAATCTACGATCGCGTTTAGGTCCGCTGGGCTCTCTCCTCGCACGCCTCGCAGTAGACTATAGCCACGGATCTCGGAGAGCATCTCCCTGGCCTCCCAGCGGGCCACCGGAGCGATGCGGAAGGTCACATCTCGGAGGGCCTCCACGTAGATCCCGCCCAAACCGAAAGCCAAGAGGGGCCCAAACTGCGGGTCGCGGCTCATCCCCACCAGCACCTCGTGGCAACCCTCAACCATCTCCTGAACCAGCACTCCCCATATCTCAGCCTCCGGCATGAACCGCAAGGCTCGATAGTTCAAGAGGTCGAAACTATCCCTAACCTCATCGGGACCCCTTATATTAAGCCTTACCCCTCCGATGTCCGTCTTATGTAAGATATCGGGAGAGGTTATCTTCATGGCCACCGGATAGCCGATGCTTTCAGCCGCCTCGACCGCTTCCTCTGGGTTCCTGGCCAATACCGACTGGGGCAAGGGGATACCATAAGCCTCCATCACCCTGCGCGCCTCAGCGTCCCCCACCGTAAGCCTTCCCTCAGAACGGACTTGCTCGAAGACCTCTTGCACCCATGAGGAGTGGAACTCGAACCGCTCGATCTCCTGGGGAGGGTTGTCCAGAAATCTGCGGCGCTGATACATGGCTAGCATGGCTCTTACCGCGCGCTCAGGAAAGGGGTAGTTGGGGACACCATGGTCTCTCAGAACCTCTATCCCCGCTTGAGATATCTCTCCACCCATGAACGAAGCGAACACCGGCTTTTCATACCTCTTTGCGATCTGAACTACAGCCCGAGCGATATCTTCTACATCTATCACTACCTGGGTGGTGAAACTAGCGATGACCCCATCCACATTCCCATCGTTGAGGACCGTCTCCAAAGCGTATCCGTACCTTTCGGCGTCGGCGTCCCCTAGACAGTCGATGGGGTTGTAGATGTTAGCCTCAGGGGGCAGGTGTTCCCTCAGCCGCTCTATCGTCTCCCGGGAGAGGGAGGCCATCTTCAGCCCCACTCGCTCCACCTCATCTGAAGCCATTATCCCCGCCCCCCCACCGTTGGTGACGATGGCGATCCGGTTACCTTTGAGGAGAGGTTGTTGGGAGAAGGCGAAGGCGTAGTCGAAGAGGTCCTCCATGGAGTTGGCCCGCACGATCCCCGACTGCCTCAAGGCTGCATCATAGGCCTTTTCCGAGCCGGCTAGGCTACCCGTGTGGGAGGAGACAGCCCTGGCACCGGCTTCGGTGGTCCCAGCCTTGATGACTACGACGGGCATCTTGAGAGTGACGCGACGGGCTACCTCCATGAACCTCCTCCCATCGTCGACCCCTTCCAGATAAGCGGCGATCACCTTGGAATAGGGGTCTTCCCCCCAAGCCTCCAGTATATCCACCTCGTTGACATCTGCCTTGTTCCCCAGGCTCACCACCCGGGAGAAGCCCATCCCCTCGGCGACCGCCCAATCGAGGATGGCGATGAGAAGAGCCCCCGATTGGGACATGATGGCGATATTGCCCCGCTTGGGCATGTTGGGGGAGAAGGTAGCGTTAAGGGAGCAGAGGGTATCGATGAGGCCCAGACAGTTGGGACCGATGATACGCATACCGTAGTGGCTGGCTATCTCTGCCAGTCTTTTCTCCTCCTTCAGCCCTTGGCCACCCACCTCCCGGAAGCCAGCGGTGATGATCACTACCCCTCGCACCCCCTTCTGGCCACACTCCTCTAAGACCCGAGCCACTAGGGGAGCCGGAACCACCACCACCGCCATGTCGATCTCCCCAGGGACATCGAGGACACTGGGGTAGGCTCTAAGACCCAGGATCTCGTCGGCCTTGGGGTTGATGGGGTATA
>JBHIDN010000266.1:0-3031 GCA_046760125.1 Anaerolineae bacterium | reverse complement strand
TTTGCTCTAGCAGCCCCTATAGGCGTCTCTAACTTTTGAGAGAGCACTATGCCAGAATTCAAACTGGTTTCCGATTTCAGACCTACCGGAGATCAGCCCCAAGCGATCCAACAACTGATAGAAGGCCTCAAGAAGGGATATAGGCATCAGACTTTGTTGGGGGCCACGGGGACGGGCAAGACTTTCACCATGGCTAACGTCATCGAACAGGTCCAGCGCCCCACCCTCGTCATCGCCCATAACAAGACCCTGGCGGCTCAACTCTACTCCGAGTTCAAGGAGTTCTTCCCCCATAACGCCGTAGAGTATTTCGTCAGTTATTACGACTACTACCAGCCCGAGGCCTACCTCCCCCGCACCGACACCTACATCGAGAAGGACGCCAGTATCAACGATGAGATCGACCGGCTCCGTTTGGCCGCCACCTCGGCTCTCTTCTCCCGCCGGGATGTGGTCATCGTGGCCTCCGTCTCCTGCATCTATGGCCTGGGCTCGCCAGAGGATTATGGTAAGGTGGTGGTCACCCTCAAGAAAGGAGAGATCCGCAATCGAGAGAAGGTCCTGCGCCACCTGGTGGACATCTACTACGAGCGGAACGACCTGGAATTGAGACGGGGCAAGTTCCGCGTCCGAGGTGACACCCTGGAAATCCAACCCGCCTACGAGGAACTTGCCTACCGCATCGAGTTCTGGGGCGACCAGATAGAGCGGATCGTGGAGATAGACCCCCTCACCGGCGAGATCCTCATCGAAAGGGAGAGCATCAACATCTATCCGGCCAAGCATTTCATCACCCCTCAAGAACGGCTGACGTTAGCCCTGGAGGATATCGAGAGGGAACTTGAGGAGCGACTCTTTGAACTTAGGGCTCAGGATAAGATCCTGGAGGCTGCCCGACTGGAGCAGCGCACAAAATACGACCTAGAGATGCTGCGGGAGATCGGCTACTGCGCCGGGGTGGAGAACTACTCTCGACATCTGGCCCAAAGGGCCCCCGGCGAGCCCCCTTGGACCCTCCTCGACTACTTCCCCGATGACTTCCTCCTCATCATCGACGAGTCTCACATGACCATCCCCCAACTGTACGGCATGTACCGGGGAGACCGCTCCAGAAAAGAGACTCTGGTAGAGTATGGCTTCCGGCTCCCCTCGGCCCTAGATAACCGTCCCCTCACCTTTGAGGAGTTCGAAAAGCATATCTATCAGGTCATCTACACCTCGGCCACCCCGGGACCCTACGAGTTGGAGCACAGCGACCAAGTGGTGGAGCAGATCATCAGGCCTACCGGGCTGGTGGACCCCCAGGTGATAGTCAAACCCACCCGGGGCCAGATAGAGGACCTCATCCACCAGATAAACGAGAGGGTGAAGCGGGGGGAGCGAGCCTTGGTCACCACCCTCACCAAGCGGATGGCGGAAGATTTGGCCGACTACCTGGCGGAGATGGGAATTAAAGTCCACTACCTCCACTCGGAGATCTACACCATCGAGCGGGTGGAGATCCTCCGTGACTTACGATTCGGGGTGTACGATGTAGTAGTAGGCATCAACCTGCTTCGAGAGGGGTTGGATCTGCCGGAAGTCTCTTTGGTAGCCATCCTGGACGCCGACAAGGAGGGGTTCTTGCGTTCCGAGCAGGCCCTCATCCAGACCATCGGCCGAGCGGCCCGCCACATAAACGGCACGGTCATCATGTACGCCGACAAGATGACCGACTCTATGAGACGGGCCATAGATGAGACCAACCGCCGCCGAGCCATACAGATGAGATACAACCAGGAGCATGGTATCGAGCCCCGGAGCATCGTTAAGGCGGTGCGAGACCTGACCGACCAGGTGAGGGTGGCGGCCGAGGAGCGGCTGAAATACGAGGTAGCGGCGGAGATACCCAAAGATGAGGTGGCCCGCCTGATAAAGGAACTGGAGAAGCAGATGAAGCACCTGGCCCAGGACCTGGAATTCGAAAAGGCGGCGGTTATCAGGGATCAGATCCTCGAACTCCGCCAGCGGCTGGCCGAGCGTGAGGATATCCCCGAATGGGAGCGGATCCGTAAAGAGCAAAGGACAAGGGAACTCCAAAACATCGACATGCTCAGGAAGATAGGTAGAAAATGAGGACGAGAGAGAGGCACCGATGACCAAAATGCTCCCCTTGCTCTTGGGCTTCGTCATGCTAAGCCTCCTCAGCCTGGCCACCAGATACTTCAAAGTCAAATTGGACCTGAGAAGGTTGACCCTCTTGGTGGCCGTCTCCTTCTTCCTGGGCTACCTCCTCTTCTACACCGCCGCCTGGCGCTTGCTCTTCTCCGGCGTGCGCCTACTGGCCTGCACCTCCACCTTGGGCATAGCCGCCCTTCTGGCCGGGGTTCTCCTAGCCATGAGAGGGGCCAAGGGGCAAGGATGAGAGATCATCAACTGCGATGAGTGACAGGAGTACAAGAAGAAAGCATCGGCGGCGATACCCTTTCTGAGGCGGAAATTGAGATGAGACACTTGCTTGATGACCAAATGATCGCCTCTGCAATTGAGCGAATTCCTACGAGCACTTTTACAGTCCTAGACTTCATGGACTATTTGGAGGATTTCCATCCCCAGGTTTGGAACTCTCTCCTGGAGCGATATGGCACCTTCGGTGAGGGTAGGAGGTACACGGCGGCCACCTATCTGAGCAACCGGCTGGTGACCTCCTCCCAAAAGGAGGGATCGCTGCTCCATCCCTTCCGGGGATGGCAAAGAGGCCGAGTTCCACCTAGCCCCGACTATCGCCGCCCCACGGCCGAGGAGAAGAAGCGGTTTGGGAGCCCCTGGATCGCCGTCTTTCGCAAGCGGCAGAGAATAGACAATCTTAAGTGATGAATAGCAGAAGTGCCAGAAGAGCTGAGCAGAGATTACTGAAGCCAAGGGAACGTCACTCGTTGGACGAAACTGCCCACATGCGCATGGACCGACAGGATACATTCGATTGCATAGCATCTTCATTCTCAAATAAGGTCAACGTCCAAGTCGACTGGGCCAAGCAACCATCCCGGTG
>JBHIDN010000265.1:0-3034 GCA_046760125.1 Anaerolineae bacterium | reverse complement strand
TGCGAGCGTCCCGGTACATCCGCTCCACAAAGTAATCCCGCATGTAGCCCATGCCGCCGTGGATCTGCACCGCTCTGTCTGCGGCGCGGGAGGCCACCTCTGAACCGAAGAGTTTGCACATGTCGGCCAGCCGGCGAAACTCCTGCCCCGTATCGGCCATCCAAGCGGCGCGGTAAACCAAGGAGCGGAGGGCCTCTATCTCTGTAGCCATGTCGGCTACCATAAATTGGATGGCTTGCTTGTGGGCGATGGGCCCTCCGAACTGCTCCCGATACTTGGCATATTCCAGGCTCCTCTGGAGAGCCACCTCCGCTCCACCCAGGGAAGCGGCCCCCAGGCCCATCCGCCCGATATCCAAGGTCTTCATAGCGGTGATGAAACCGGCCCCAAACTGCCCCAGTACGTTATCCACAGGCACCCGGCAATCTTCGAAGACCAACTCCCCCGTGGCCGAGCCCTGGATCCCCATCTTCTCGTCAATGGTGCCGATGGAGAAGCCGGGGAACTCCTTCTCCACGATGAAAGCGGTCACCCCTCCCCGGGCTCCCAGGGCCTTGTCAGTGACGGCGAAGAGGCTGATCACATCGGCGATGGGGCCGTTAGTGATCCAGATCTTACTGCCGTTAAGAACATAGTGATCCCCGTCGCGCACAGCGGACAACTGAATGGAGGCCGCATCGGAACCGGCCCCCGGCTCCGTGAGGGCGAAAGCGGCAATCTTCTCCCCTTTAGCCAAGGGGACAAGGTACTTCCTCTTCTGCTCTTCCGTCCCGTCGAGATAGATGGCCATGCACCCGATACCGATATGCGCCCCTAGGAGGGCCCCCACCGAGGTGGAGACCTTCCCTATCTCCTCCATCATGAGGCAGTAGCCCGTCTCCCCGGCCCCAGCGCCCCCGTACTCCTGGGGGAAAGGGACGCCAAAGAGCCCGAACTCCGCCATCTTCTCGATCAGATCTTGAGGTATCTCCTTTTCCTCCTCTATCTTCGCGCTAAAGGGGGCAATCTCAGCCTCAGCGAACTCCCTTACCGCGCGCTGAAGGAGTTGGTGTTCCTTGCTCAATTCGAAATCCATACCTACCTCCTCCGAAGGACAAGGGGAGGCTACCTAGGTTCCAGCGGATTTGCCCCTCCCCCTCGAGGAAGGATAGCATCGAACTTCCGGAGTGTCAATAGCCACCCGCATCAACGGGCAGGGTGGAAAGTGCCCACAAGAACGTCAACAGCCCCTTCCAGTGAGGATGGAAGGGGCTGTTGGTTTAAGCCACGGGCCCTCTTTCTTCTCAGGGATAGTTCTTCGCAACGATTGGTAAGTAGATCCACCACGTCGGATGATAGTGTAGGATGGTACCACCTTGCCCTACCGCCCAGCCATCCTCAGATGAGAGCATGTACACTGACCTGAGCCAAGTACTTGTGGGGCTGCTAGCCAGAGACCACGAACCATCGACGTAGTGTAGGATTGTTCCATAGTCGCCTACGGCCCAGCCCTCGGTGGAAGAAACCATGTAGATTGAGCTAAGCCAGTTGCTCGTAGGACTAGCAACCAGAGACCATGTTCCGTTATGGTAGTGGAGGATAGTGCCATGCTCTCCCACAGCCCATCCCTCAGTAGGAGAGATCATGAACACTGACTGCAGACTATTGGCGGTGTTGCTGGGGACATCGACCCACGAACCGTCGCTGTAGTGAAGTATATTGCCCTGATCTCCCACTGCCCAGCCCTCATCGGGGGAGACCATGTGGATTCCGCTGAGACACCAACCAGTGGGAGTAGCTACTGGGGACCAGGTAGCTCCATCGTAATGGAAAACCCTGCGGCCTGTTCCACCAGGGCAACCTACGACCCAACCATCCGTGTTTGAGAGCATGTAGATCGAACTGAGCTGACCAGCGGCGTCTATGCTTTGGACCAGCCATTGCCCGTTGGAATAATGAAATACTGGCCCGAAGAAACCAACGGCCCAAACATCGCTGGCGGACAGTGCATGCACAGCTTGCAAGTTCGTCGTGGTGAGCTGTGGCTTACTTTCATCGCTCCAGGTCCCGTTGGCATAATGCAAGATGGTGCCGTCATCACCGACAGCCCAGCCCTCCGCAGAGTTGACCATTGAAACTGAATCGAGATATGCATAAGTTGGACTCTCCACTTCCCGCCAGATTGGGATCTGAGCATTGACTGATGAGGGAGCGTGGTTGGAGACAATCGCCACCAAGATAAAAGCCAAAGTGACCAAAGTCATCAAAAGGTTGCTTCTCATTTCCGCTCCACTTCCTCGAAGATCATTCTACCACAGGCGAGCAATGGCATCAATGGGATGGAGCCGCCTTCTTTCCACCAGTTGCCCCCTTGACATTCGTAGCAACGCAGCATCTCCGGCAACGGCAGTCTCTCTGCTAGCTACTGATACTGGTCGCCTCAAATAGCCGCAAGAACGCCCTCTTTGGCCGCACTTCCACCAACCTCCTCTCCAAGACTACGAAAAATCGCAAGATTATGCGATTTGGAATATGTAAGAAGGCGATGATATAATAAGGTTATGAAGAAAGGGGCCTTCACCTTTGTCTTGCATACCCATCTCCCCTATGTGAGGGAGGCTGGGCGATGGCCCTTCGGCGAGGAGATGCTCCACGAGGTAGCAACCGAATCTTATATCCCTCTTCTAGACGCTCTCTATGACCTCAAAGAAGGGGGGCACAGGCCTCGCTTAACCCTGGGCCTCACCCCCATCCTTTTGGAACAACTGGCCGATCCCGGTATCCTCTCCCGCTTAGAGATCTACCTCCAAGAGAGGCTGGAGTTAGCCAAATGCGATCTGGATAAGTATGAACGAGAGGGGCACAGTCATCTTTCGCATCTCGCCCGCTTCTTTCATGACTGGTATAAAGGGATACTAACCTCGTTCCGAGAGCGGTATGGGCGGGACTTGGTGAGCGCTTTCCGCCGTCTGCAAGGTGAAGGCGACTTGGAGATCATCACCAGCGCTGCCACCCACGCCTACCTCCCCCTCATGGACCGGGACTCTACCATCCA
>JBHIDN010000264.1:0-3052 GCA_046760125.1 Anaerolineae bacterium | reverse complement strand
TGCGGGACGAGAGCGACCGGCGGGGGATGAGCATCATCATCGAGTTGAAGCGGGGAGCCCAGCCCGACCAGGTCCTCAATCAACTCCTCAAATATACGCAGATGCAGAGCACCTTCGGGGTGAACATGTTGGCCCTGGTGGATGGGGAGCCGCGCATCCTCACCCTCAAGATGGCGTTGCAGCATTACTTGGGCCACCGCCAGGAGGTGGTGACCCGACGGAGCCGCTTCGAACTGAGGAGGGCCAAGGAGAGGGCCCATATCCTGGAGGGGCTGAAGATCGCCCTAGCCAACCTGGATGCGGTGATAAAGACCATTCGGGGCTCTCGGAACGCGGAGACGGCGCGGAACAACCTGGTGAGGGGTTTCAAGTTGACAGAGGCGCAGGCCCAAGCGATCTTGGATATGCAGTTGAGGCGGTTGGCGGCGCTGGAGCGGCGGAAGATCGACGAAGAGTACCTGGAGACGATAAAGAAGATCGCCTACTTAGAGGACCTTTTGGCCAACCCGAAGAAGATATTGCATCTCATCCGGGAGGAACTTGAGAGCCTGAAGAAGAAATATGGTGATCCGCGGCGGACTCTGATACTGCCCGATGCGGAGGCGGAGATCAGTGAGGAGGATATGGTTCCTCCCGAGGACATCTTGATCTCGATCACCCAGCGAGGGTACGTCAAGCGGGTTTCGGCCAAGACCTACAAGCGTCAACGACGGGGAGGGAGAGGCGTCCTGGGGATGGGGAGGCGGGAGAAGGACACGGTGGAGCACCTCTTTATGGCCGGGAGCCACGACAGCATCCTCTTCTTCACCAACGAGGGGAAGGTTTATCAAGAGAAGGCCTATCAGATGCCCGATGTTACCAGGCAGGCCAGGGGTTTGCCCCTTATCAATCTCATCTCCTTGAGCCCTAAAGAGATGGTGACCGCGGCCCTGGCGGTCTCCGATTTCGGGCGGGGGAACTATTTGGTGATGGCTACCAAGCAGGGTAGGGTGAAGAGGACGAGCATCGAGGAGTTCGCCGCTGTGCGCCCTAGCGGCCTCATCGCTATCAATCTGAAGAAGGGTGACGAGTTAGGCTGGGTCAAATTGACGGGAGGCAAGGACCAGATAGTCCTGGTTACAGAGCGGGGGCAGGCGCTTCGTTTCTCGGAGGAGGATATCCCCTCTATGGGGCGGGCGGCGAGCGGGGTGATGGGGATAAAACTGGCCAAGGGCGACCGGGTGGCGGCCATGGATGTGGTGGACCCGAAGGCTGATCTCCTGGTAGTGACGGAGAGGGGCTTCGGGAAGAGGACGCCTTTGAGGGAGTACCCCCTTTATGGGCGGTACGCTAAGGGGGTGCAGACTATAGACATGCATAGGCTGAGGGAGATCGGGCGGATAGTCGATGCGCGGGTGGTGAGCGAGGAGGACGAGATAACCCTCATCTCCGCCGAGGGGATGGTGCTACGTACTACGGTGAAGAATATCAGTAGTATGGGGCGGGCCACCAAGGGAGTGGTGATCATGAATCTCAGGGAAGGGGACATGGTGGCCTCCTTGGCCCGCATAAACAACAAGGGGGGGAAGAGGAAAAGGAAATAGGGGGTCGCTGGCACGCCTGGCCCACGATAAGGTGGTGAAGAGTGGCCCTGGGGTTGCCCCGGGGCCGATTCCTATAGGGTGATCATCGATTTGTCTTTATCCCAGTGTAGCCCTCTCGTCTCCCCTGGGAGGTCTGTCAGCCTCTTTTGCAAGGCGGCGAAGGTCTCTGGGTTGCCGGTGGTGTAGAAGGTGTAGCGGCTGCGGTGGTGGGCGTGGTTGAGCAGCCCCTCTCGCTCCAGAACTCGCTTGGTTTGGCGAGCCACGGCCGGGCTGGGGTCTATGATCTTGACCTTGGGGCCCACTATCTTCTTGATGGTGGGGATGAGGAAGGGATAATGGGTGCAGCCCAGGGTCAAAGCATCGATACCCTTTTCTAGCATGGGCTCTAGGCAGTGGCGTAAGATGGCCTCAGTCTGGGGGTCATCCAGTTTCCCCGCTTCTACCTGTTCTACTAGGCCCGGGCAGACCCCTTCTAACACAGTAAGATCGCTAGCGAAGCGCTGGATGAGGCTGGCGAAGAGTTCGCCTTGAAAGGTGGCCTGGGTGGCGATCACGCCCACCACTCTTGTCTCCGTCTCCTGGGCGGCGGGCTTCACGGCCGGCTCCATACCCACGATGGGGACCTCGAACCTCTCTCGCAGATGGTGCAAGGCCGCTGCCGAGGCGGTGTTGCAGGCCACTACGATGATCTTGCAGCCTTGGGCCAGGAGGAAGGAGATGATAGCCTGGGTTAGCCCTCTTATCTCCTCCAGGGAACGGGGCCCGTAGGGACAGTGGGCGGTATCAGCGAGGTAGATTATATCTTCGTGGGGGAGTTGTCGCACTAACTCCCGCGTGATGGAGAGTCCGCCCACTCCGGAGTCGAAAACCCCGATGGGGCCCTCCCTTGGGTTCCTCTCCTCCAACACCTCGCTCCTATGGGCGCTGGGTGAGGGTGACATCTACGCTTAGTTCCTCCCCTTGGCGGAGGATAGTGAGTGCTACCTGGTCGCCCACGTGGAACCGCCATAGGACGTTGGTGAGAGGGTTATCCTCGTCGATGGTCTGGTCGTTGATGGCGGTGATGATATCTCCCTCTCGGAGCCCTGCGGCGGCAGCAGGGGAACCGGAGACCACTCGCCGCACATAGACCCCGTGGTCCGCTGGCAGGTCGTAGGCTGAGGCTAGACGGGGGGTTATGGTCACATATTCGATCCCTAGATAGGGCCTTTCTACATACCCTTGGTTCACCAGTTGTTGGGCCACCGCTTTCACCGTGTTGGAGGGGATGGCGAACCCCAAACCTTCGGCCACAGTGCCTGCGTACGCGCTACGCCCTACGATGGCGGTGTTGATGCCGATCACCTGACCCAAGGCGTTGATCAAAGGGCCTCCCGAGTTCCCAGGGTTGATGGCCGCATCGGTCTGGATGAGGTCCTCCATCAGGTAGCCCCGTCCGGTATCCAGTCTCCGATCCAAGGCGCTGATGA
>JBHIDN010000263.1:0-3074 GCA_046760125.1 Anaerolineae bacterium | reverse complement strand
ATATTGGGTGGGGCAAGGGCTCAGAACCTCGACGAAGGCGAACCCCTCATGCTCCAGAGCCCGGGTGAGAGTCCCGATCAAGGCTCGGACGTGATAGACGGTGTGGCGGGCCACGTAGGTGGCCCCCGCCCCCGAGACCAGACGGCAGAGGTCGAAGGGGGGCTCTGGGTTGCCCTGAGGGGTGGTAACGGTGAAGGCCCCTTGAGGCGTGGTGGGGGTGACCTGTCCCCCGGTCATGCCGTAGATGCGGTTGTTGGCGCAGATCACCGTCAAATCGATATTCCGCCGGGCAGCGTGGATCAGATGATTGCCCCCGATGGAGGCTATATCCCCGTCGCCGCCGATAACTACCACCTTCAGTTCCGGCCGGAAGAGTTTGGCCCCCGTGGCGAAGGCGATGGGGCGCCCGTGGGTGGTATGGAGGGTGTCAGCAGCGAAATGGGGGCTGGGGATCCAGCCCGCGCATCCGATGCCGGAGACGAAGAGCATCTCATCCAGATGCCACCCTACCTCGTCCACGGCTCTGAGGATCGCTCCCATGAGGATGCCGTGACCGCAGCCGGCACAGAAAGGGGTGGGAAAGGCCTCAGCGCGGAGCCCCTTCAACGTCGAGTGGTGGGGCCTACTCCCCTCCCTCACCTTCATCCTCCAAGGTGATAACGATCCTTTTGGCCCCCTCCGTGCCGTGAAGAGTGGAGACCAGGGCCTTCACCACCGCCTTCACCACCTCAGCAGCGAACTCGGTGCGCAACGGTATCTCTCGCCCGTCAACCACCAGGGAAACTCTCTCTTTCTTGGGACCCATCAGATACTCCTTCTCTATTAAGTCGGCCAATCCTGCTACATCGCCGTGCTCGAACTGGGGCACATCCAAATCGAAGGGCTGATCGGTGACCAGGGCTAGAAGTTCCTCCTCGTGGCAGAGAAGTTCTTGGCCCCTAGCCTGGCGGGAGACCTCGATCTTGGGCTTGTCGCCGCTCTTGTACCCCTCCGTGAGAACCAAGTCTACGTCGCCCAGGTAAGCCAAGAGTTCATCGAGGCTCCTCTCCCTATCCACCCGCTTGATGAGGGCCAGTTTCTCCGGCGAGGAGATGAGAACTGCATCGCTTCCTGCTTGGGCGTGGCGCCAAGAGTCCTTCCCCGGCTTATCTATCTCGAAGCCATGAGTATCGTGTTTGATGGTCCCGAGGCGATAGCCTCTCCTTTTCAGTTCAGCGATCAACTTTTCAAGGAGCGTCGTCTTTCCCACCTCGGATTTCCCTACGACGGAGATGATGGGGATCATTTTACACCCTCCGGCCAGTCGAGCATCTGGGCCCGCAGCCTCTCCCCGGCCTTCACCAAGGTCGTGCCCTCAGGCATGATGAGAAGAGCGTTGGCCCGCACCATGGAGGTGAGGACTCCCGAACCCCGGGGGCCGGTTACCGCCCGAGCATGGTAGCCGTCCTCTTGTCGCGTCACTATCGCCCTTATGAAGCCCCGCCGACCGCTGTTTGTCACATCCTCATCGACGGTGACCTCAACTTCCGGCTTTTCCCCAGGTCCCTTGCCCAGCATAGTAAGGATGGCCGGCCTGGCGAACTGCTCGAAGGAGATCATGGCCGACACAGGGTTCCCCGGGAGGCCGATCAAGGGCACCCCTCTTATTAGGCCGAAGGCCAAAGGCTTCCCCGGCTTCATATTCACCTGCCAGAAATCGATCTCTCCCTCAGAGGCTAGGACCTCTTTTACCACGTCGTATTCGCCGACGGAGACCCCGGCTGAAGTGAGAAAGAGATCCACCTTGGCAGCCAGCCCTTCCTCGATCTTCGCTTTCAACTCTTCCACCCTGTCCCTGGCGATGCCCAGCCTCACGGGAAACCCCCCGTACCGGATCACCTGAGCGGCGGTAGAATACTCGTTGCTGTTCCGGATCTGGCCAGGGCCGATCTCTTCATCGATACCCACCAACTCGTCCCCGGTGGCCAAAATAGCCACTCGAGGACGGCGGATCACCTCCACTTCGGATCGCCCCAAGGAAGCCAGGACGCCGAGCTCCTGGGGGCGCAAGACCGTTCCCTTGGCCAGAACCAACTCTCCCCTTCGGATATCTTCCCCCGCAGGCCTCACATTCTCCCGGGGCGAGACCTCCTTGTAAACCTCGACCGTGGGCCCCCAACTACCTCTCAGCCCCTCGCTCGTCTCCTCGAACCTCACCACGGCGTCCGCCCCTCCAGGGAGAGGGGCCCCGGTCATGATCCTAATCGCCGTCCCTGGCTCCACCCTCAAATGGGTGGTGTACCCGGCTGCCAGATCAGCCACCACCTCGAGCGTTACCGGGCTCTTCCGGGAAGCGCCTACCGTATCTCCAGAGCGCAGAGCATAGCCATCCATGGCCGAGTTGGAGAAGGGAGGGATATCGATATCGGAGTAGATATCCTCCGCCAGAACCCGATCCAAGGCCTCCAAGATGGGCACCTTCTCCGGTTCCAAAGGGTGAAAATGCTCTAATATCCTCTCCCGAGCCTCATCCACGCTGATCATGCTATCCTCTCCCTTCTCCGCCTCGCTTCTTCCTCCGCCCCGCTCAGGGCCTCTAAAGCAGCCATCAACTCCCCCTGGAAGCCCCACTGGCAAGCCAGGGCATCGGCCTCATACTCCTCCCTGAGGCGTAGTTGGCGCCTTCCTTCCCAAGAGACAAACCGATGGCCCAGGGCCAGATGAGCCAACTCATGGGCTATGATGCCTACTATCTCTCCCAAGGGCCTCTCCTTCAAGGCCTCGTTGAGGGTGAGAAGGGTTAACCCGGAGGGGAAACCCAGAGTTACCACCCCCCCTATCCGGCTCGATTGGGCGATATAGAGCGGTCGCTCGCCGTCCAGCAGAGCCTCTATGTCCGGCAGCCGAGAGAGGACCTCCTCTAGGGCTCTCCTGATCCCACGGTTGGATACACGGCACCGCTCTTTGTCAGCCAGGAAATCTCGCACGCTAGGCAACGACTTCATGACCCTGATGAGCGCTCCTCCAAGGCAGCCAAAACCCTCTCTGGCGTAGCCGGCAACCGCCTCATCCGTACCCCTATAGCATCATAGAGG
>JBHIDN010000262.1:0-3090 GCA_046760125.1 Anaerolineae bacterium | reverse complement strand
ATATTCCGCAAGAGGATATTACACAGAAAAGGAGAAGTCGTTTTCAGAGATAACCATTTTTACTACTGCGATTTGATACCCGTTTAGAAAGGAGTTACAAATGAGACCTGAGTTCAAGAACGAGCCCTTGATCGATTTTTCCCAGCCAGCCAACAGGGAGGCGATGGAGAAGGCCCTGGCCCAGGTGGAGTCAGAACTAGGTAAGAGGTATCCTCTCATCATCGGTGGGGAGAGGGTGGAGACGGGCGAGTGGTTCGACTCCATAAACCCCGCCAACCCCCGGCAGGTGGTAGGGAGTTTCGCCCAGGCGGACCAGGTGGTGACTAAGCGAGCGATAGCGGTAGCCAACGAGGCGTTCAAGCGGTGGAAGAGGGTGGAGCCAGAAGTGCGAGCCCGTTATCTCTTCAAGGCGGCGGCCGAACTGAGGCGGCGAAGGCTCGAGTTCGACGCCTGGATGGTCTACGAGGTGGGCAAGAACTGGGTGGAAGCGGATGCCGACACCGCCGAGGCGATAGACTTTCTGGAGTTCTATGGTCGCCAGATGCTCCGCTTGGCTTTGCCCCAGCCGGTGACCACCAGGGAGGGGGTGGAAAACGAACTGGTCTATATCCCCCTGGGGGCGGGGGCGGTCATCTCTCCCTGGAACTTCCCTTGTTCCATTATGGCCGGCATGACCATGGCCTCGGTGGTGGCGGGCAATACGGTGGTCTTGAAGCCGGCCTCCACCTCGCCTACCGTGGCCGCCAAGTTTATGGAGGTATTAGAGAGGGTGAGCCTCCCCCCGGGGGTGGTGAACTTCCTCCCTGGCCCAGGCGGTGTGATAGGTGACATCTTGGTCACACACCCCAAGACCCGGTTTATCGCCTTCACCGGTTCCAAGGAGGTGGGGCTGCGGATCAATGAACTTGCGGCCAAGCCCCAAGCCGGCCAGGTTTGGATCAAGCGCACCATCCTGGAGATGGGGGGTAAGGATGCGGTGGTGGTGGATTCCAGTGCTGACCTGGAGGCGGCCGCGGAAGGGATAGTGGCCTCCGCTTTCGGGTACCAGGGGCAGAAATGCTCCGCTGGCTCTCGAGCCATCCTCTTGGAGGATGTTTATGACCAGGTGGTGGAGAGGGTGGTGGCCCTGACGGAGAAGCTCACCATCGGCCCGGTGACAGACCCCCATAACTACCTAGGCCCGGTCATCGACCAAGCGGCCTTTGACAAGATAATGGGGTATGTCGAGATCGGGAAGAGGGAGGCTAGGTTGTTGACGGGTGGCCAGCAAGCCTGGGAGGAAGGCTACTTTATCCAGCCCACCATCTTCGGGGATGTGCCCCCTGAGGCCCGCATCGCCCAGGAGGAGATCTTCGGCCCGGTGCTTTCCATCATAAAGGCCCGAGATTTCGATCACGCTCTAGAGATAGCCAACTCCACCGAGTACGGTTTGACGGGGTCGGTCTATAGCCGCAACCGAGAGCATCTGGAGCGGGCCCGGCGGGAGTTTCATGTAGGCAACCTCTACTTCAACCGCAAATGCACCGGGGCCCTGGTGGGGGTGGAGCCTTTTGGGGGCTTCAATATGAGCGGCACCGACTCCAAAGCCGGGGGCCGAGATTATCTCCTGCTCTTCACCCAAGCCAAATCTATCTCGGAGCGGCTTTAAAGTTTGGGAGGAGGATAGCGTGGAGAGGACGCCCAGCACAGGCAAGAGCCTGGAGTATCTGACGGACCGGGCCCGGCGGATGGCCCTCCGCTATGCGGAGGTGAGCCCCTATCGCCTCAATCCCGATCAGGATGTCTGGGAGGGGATCGTCCGGGCCATAGGACGTAACGCTTATACTTTCGGTTGGCCCTATTGCCCTTGACAGAAAAGAACCGGCGATCCCGTGGAGGATCGGAAGTTCATCTGTCCTTGCTATCGCCACAAGAGGGATATCGCCGAGACCGGCCATTGCATCTGTCACCTCTTCGTGAGCGATGATTATCGACCGCCGAAGATGGAGAGCCCACCTATCCGAGAGGAGGGTAGCCCCTGGCCTCGCATCGTGGTCTATGGCGCATACTGGTGTAGCGATAGTATGCGCACCAGGCGTTTTCTCAACCGCCACGGCGTCCCCTATACCCTGGTCGATGTGGACAAAGATCCCCAAGCGGCCCAGAAGGTGAAGGAGTGGAACAATGGTTTCCTCTCCACCCCCACGCTGGATATCGAGGGGCATATCGTCACCGAGCCCTCAGATGAGGAGTTAGCGAAACTTCTGGGGATAGAGGTGAAGCCTTAGAAGTGGCTTAGTCGCTTTGATAATCACAAAGGAGGCCTTTGATGCAGATAGATTTCTTCAGCCTGCTATGGATCCTCTTTATTATCATGACCTTGGTCCCGGCCATCAACCGCAGGCTCATAGAGATGAGTCGGCAGCGGCTGATGCGGGCCATCGAGAAGAAGCGAGGCTCCCGGCTCATCACTCTCATCCATCGCCAGGAGGCGTTGAGTTTCTTGGGGATAGCCTTCTCTAGGTACATAGACATCGAGGACTCGGAGCAGGTTCTGCGGGCTATCCGCCTCACCCCCGAGGATCTGCCTATAGATCTCCTCCTTCATACGCCGGGAGGTCTAGTCTTGGCTGCGGAGCAGATCGCCCACGCCCTGGTGAAGCATAAAGCCAAGGTCACGGTCTTCGTGCCTCATTATGCCATGTCGGGAGGGACTTTCGTGGCCCTAGCAGCGGATGAGATCGTGATGGAGGAGAACGCCGTCCTGGGGCCCGTCGACCCCCAGTTGGGGAAATACCCTGCCGCTTCCATCCTCACCGTCCCTGAGGTTAAGGATATAAACGAGATAGACGATGAAACCCTCATCCTCTCCGATATGGCTCGCAAAGCCCAGAAGCAGGTGCACGCTTGTCTGGTGGAGATCCTTATGGCCAACGATATGCCACAAGATAAGGCGGAGAAGATAGCCACCGCTTTGAGTTGTGGCCAATGGACCCATGACTACCCCATCACCTTTGAAGAGGCGAAGGAGCTGGGGTTACCTGTCTCCTCCGACCTGCCGAACGAGGTCTATCAGTTGATGGAACTCTTCCCCCAGGCGGCGGGCCGGCG
>JBHIDN010000261.1:0-3092 GCA_046760125.1 Anaerolineae bacterium | reverse complement strand
CTTTCCTCAGAATGCCGAAGGCACTTACGATTCTGGCGGGGGACTCTTCACCTCGGTGATCTCCCCTCCCATCTCCAAGGCGGCCTTGATTACGGGGTCTTCTTTTACCGCTTCGAGGTCGCGTTCTTTAGATGGCTCCCGCCTCTTCTCCCTATCGGCCAGGAGCACACACTCGATATGGTAAGGCTGACCCATCGCTTGGCTCAGGACCTCTTCCACTAGGCCCTTACACCGGGGCTCTTCGATGCGCCGCTTGTGGAAGGGGTAGTAGAATCCCAGGACTATTACGTCCTCTTCCACAGCCACAGGCTGGCAGGATTTCAAGAGGGCTTCCACGTGCATGTTCCGCTTCTTTATCTGGGTCAATAGCCCCTCCCAGAGGGTCTCAATTCGCTCCAGGGCCTGGGGGTCTGTCGTCTCTCTTGAAGGGAGCGTCCTATCTACCTTAGCCTCTGCGGGCGGAGGGGAAGCCATTTTCCGCCCTTCCTTTGCCTTTGTATGTCGCGGCTCGGGGCGCGATCCTGGCCGGGTCTTATCTATCTTGGGCGTCTTCGCGGTCTCGGGGAGGGTGGCTTCTACGAAGGCCAACTCTAAAGGGAGATGGGGTGGGAAGGCGGCTTTATCCAAGGTGGCTTGGCTGAAGAGCCTGACGGTGGTGAGAAGCCCAGCCAAGGAGAACTGCTTTGCCCGCAAAGCCATCTCCTGAGCCATCTCGGGGGTGACATCGGGAGGGTTTTGGTCCGTCACTTTTATCAGGAGTACGCCGCGGAGATATTCGATGATTTCCTGGCCGAACTGTTTGGGATCGGCACCATCAGCGATGGTCTCGTTGATGAGGTCCAGCCCCCTCGATACCTCTCGCGCCGCTAGGCTGGCCACAAGGTCGGCCACCGCTTGGGAGGAGGTGGTGCCCAGGATGGTTTGCACTTGGAGGAGGGTGATCTTCTTGTCCCCGTAAGAGGCGACTTGGTCCAGGAGGCTATCGGCGTCTCGCATGCTTCCCGTGGCCTGGCGAGCGATCAGTTCTAACGCCTCTCGTTCCACCTCTAGCCCTTCTTGCTCCGCTATCCACTCCAGGCGGCCTATGATCTTCTTCATGGGGATGGGACGGAAGTCGAACCGCTGGCAGCGGGAGAGAATAGTGGCTGGTATCTTATGGGGCGCGGTAGTGGCCAGGACGAAATAGGCGTGGGCTGGGGGCTCCTCCAAGGTCTTCAAGAGGGCGTTGAAGGCCGAGGTGGAGAGCATATGCGCCTCATCGATGATGTAGAACTTGTAGCGGGCGTCACTGGGCGCGAAGTGGATCTTCTCCCTCAGATCCCTAATATCGTCCACCCCTGTATGGGAGGCGGCGTCGATCTCGATGAGATCGAGTAATCTCCCTTCATCTACAGAACGGCAGATGAAGCAATCGTTGCACGGCTTCTCTCCTTCCTCAGCCAGGCAGTTCACCGCCTTGGCTAGGATGCGGGCCGTGGAGGTCTTTCCCGTCCCTCGAGGGCCGCTGAAGAGGTAAGCGTGGACGACCCGCCCTGCGGCCAGCGCGTTCTGGAGGGTGCGGATCACGTGCTCTTGGCCGATGACTTCGGAGAAACTGCGGGGACGGTATTTGCGGTATAAGGCTTGGCCGGGCATCGTAACCCAAGTGTATCACCCTCCGCTCAGTTTTGCAACCCTTGAGCCTTAAAATTTGACTCTCTTGTATAGAGGGGAAGGCTATTGTAGAATGAGTCTTGGAGGTGTAACTTGTCGGGCAAGATTCTGCCTCTCTCTCGACTTCAATCGATCGCTCAGCGGTTGCGAGAGGGAGGGAAGAGGTTGGTTCTCACCAACGGCTGTTTCGACCTTCTGCATGTGGGCCATGTCCGTTGCCTCAAAGAGGCCAAAAGTCTAGGAGATCTATTGATCGTGGGAGTCAATAGCGACGATTCTGTGCGCCGACTGAAAGGGGAAGGACGTCCCTTGATGCCCCAGGAGGAGAGGGCGGAGATCTTGGCGGCGTTGGAGGCGGTGGACTATGTGGTCATCTTCGAAGAGGATACGGCCGAAAAACTCGTCTCCGCCCTGCAACCGGATCTCTACGTCAAAGGGGGCACTTACACACTGCAGAATCTTCCTGAGGCTTCAGCGGTGACCCGCTATGGAGGGGAGGTACGCATTTTGTCTTTAACCCCCGGCTTCTCCACCTCTGAACTGGCGGACCGTATCCTGGCCCGATTCGGAAAGAAAGGTTAGCCTTGGAACGAGAGGTTCTAGAGACCCCCTCTGCTCCTCCACGAGTGCTTGTGGGAGAGGCCCGCCTTATCGCTCAAGCGGCGATGGTGATCATGTTGGGCCAGGTGGCCAGTCGCATCCTGGGCCTGGCTCGAGAGACGGTCATCTCTCACCTCTTCGGCGCTAGCGGGTTGGTGAGCGCTTTTCGGACGGCGGCTATAGTCCCCACTATAGTCTATGACCTCCTCATCGGAGGGATGATTAGCGCTGCTTTGGTCCCTGTATTCAGCGACTACGTCCATCCCCAGCGGCGCCAGGAACTGGAACGTCTAGCCAGCGCCGTTTTCGGCCTAGCCATAGGGGTTCTTCTTTTGGTGATCCTCCTTCTGGAGTTAGCCGCTCCCCTTATCGCTTGGCTTTTGGGAGGGGGTCTGGGGGTCCCCCTTCAAGGGGAGACGACCCAACTGACGCGTATCATCCTGCCGGCGATCTTCTTCTTTGGCCTCTCGGGTATCTCCACCGGCTTCCTCTATGCCAATAAGCGGTTCCTCTACCCCGCCTTTGGAGCAGCGGTCTTCAATGTGGGCATCATAATCGTAGCCTTGGCCCTCTCGCCCTTAATGGGGATAAGGGCTTTATCCTGGGGGGTTGTGGTGGGGGCTATTCTCCAGTTAGCCATCCAAATCCCTGGCCTGCGCGGCCTACGCCTATCTCTTGGCTCCTTGTGGCACCCTGCGATCCGCCGCATGGCTTTCCTCTACGCTCCCGTTGTTCTGGGTATCGTGGTGAGCCAGGTGGGGATCGCTATAGACTACAATTTGGCCTCCCGCACGGGAGAACAAAGTAGGGCTTGGATGCAGGCGGCTACTTATCTGATA
>JBHIDN010000260.1:0-3099 GCA_046760125.1 Anaerolineae bacterium | reverse complement strand
GTGGTGGATATCGCCATGGGTTGGTGGGAGGCTCGGGCCACCCCTATCGCAGCCAAGTGCGGGTCTTTTCTGCCCTGGAGGTCGTCCGCCAGCGGCTCCCCTTCCCCCTGCTGGGCATCGACTCGGACAACGACACCGCTTTCATCAATGCCCACCTGCTGCGCTACTGCCAGCAGGAGCAGATCACTTTTCCTTCGGATCCTGACTGATCCTCAGGATCAGGAACGGACACCCGCTGCCGCCCGTACAAGAAAAACGACCAGGCTCACATTGAACAGAAAAACTGGTCGGTCATCCGTCGCCTCGTCGGCTATGACCGTCTGGAAGGAGAAGAGGCGACGGCTGCTCTCAACGCCGTCTACGACCTGCTGCGCCTCTGGAACAATTTCTTCCAGCCCTCGGTGAAGCTCATCGAGAAGCAGCGCCATGGCGCCAAAGTGCGCAAGAAGTACGATCAGGCCAAGACCCCCTACCAGCGTGTGCTGGAGTCACCCGATGTGGCGGAGGCGGACAAGGAGGCCTTGCGCCAGTTGTACCTGACCCTCAACCCGATCGCCCTGCGGCGGGAACTGGATGAGTGCCTTGAGGTTGTCTGGAAGCTGGTTCTTGGGTAAGATTCCTGGATGAGGCAACGATAGCCCTTCGGTTAGATTTTTCGATGAGGCAACACGCCCGGTATTTTGGGGCGCGTCACGTCTGGTCAGGATTTTCTAGGGGTATCTGTCTTTGCCTTCGGCATCCGAAGGAAAAAAGGTGCTCACCTCCTGTGTGTCTGGGCTGGTCGAACAACACCCAGGATACCACACTAGGCTTTGGTGAGCACTCTCTTATCCCCCAAAACCCTGAATCTTCTATACACTACTTCAGGATAAGCCTCTGCCGGTGTTGACCAAGGGGCCAAAGAGGGCGTATAATCTTGAAGGATGGGAGATTGGACGGGAGGGATGTCGTGGTTCCAGGCTTGTTCCGCGTACTGTTAATTGCCCAAGATCGGCGAATAGTTTCTGCGGACCGCGCAGGGGAGATTGCGTCGAGAGCATGATGGTAAGAATGACGCCACCGGAAAGATGCCCAAAGGATCTTGTTTGCAGGCCGGCAATCAGGGCTATCCAATCTTCGGCTTAGAGACGCGCGGATCCTCAGCGTAGTGGAGAGGTCGTATCGAAGGAAAGCGTAGCTAGTGGGTGCACAGGGTCAGGGATCATTGGGAAAAAGGGCTAGAGAAGGAATAGTGTGGACGAGCGGTTCCTCATCGATTTTGGCGTCTTTATGCAGGCTGTTGCGGACTTAGCGGCCGGCCTCAATCCATATGCCAGGGAGGGCTTCTTCAGTCCGCCATGGTTGTTCTATCTCCTTTCCCCCTTTTCGTTATTGCCAACCCAGATTGGCGCCACCGCGTGGTTCATGATGAGTCTTGGGACTTTGGTCGCGTGCATCAGTTCCGTCTCGACCAAGCACCGCTACCGACTTCTGTGGATCACAGCCTTAGCGATAAGCCCGATTGTGTGGCCATACGTACTCTTCGGCAACATCATCGGCCTAGTGGGAATCGGTTTAGTAGGCCTATTCAACTGGAAGCGTTCATGGCTCGCTGTGCCACTGGTTCTCCTCAAACCGCAACTGAGTCTGGTTGCAATGGTCATGTGGGTCCTTCGGAGTGGGTGGAAACAAGTTGCCAAGGCATCAGGTCTTCTGGTGATCCTAAACCTTCCGCTCTTCATCTGGAAGCCGAGCCTCTATCGAGATTTTCTCTACAAATCCGTTTCTGGGCAATATCTCGAAACCCAATCACACCACATAGCTGCGGCCACGAGCTGGCTACCCTTTGGGTCGGTGATTTGGGTCGCCTCTTCTGCCACTTTAATAGCCATCCTGCTCTTACTCAGTCTTTGGGCCAAAAATAAACGAGTTACGTTTCTTTCAACCATATTGGCTGATCCGGTTGCGGGTGGAGGAGAATACGCGCTTTTGGCGGTGGCAGCCGCTATGGGAGATCTTGATCGGAGAAACCTTGCCGTTGCGGTCGTGACCGTCTTTGCGCTGCCGTTTATATCAATTTTTGTCCGGAGAGGAAATATGTTGGCTCCTCTTGCCACGGCGATTCTGCTGGCGTGGGCGATCTATTCAAGAACGGAGAATAAGCCTGCCCCAAACGCCCGTGGCAGGATCCGAGGAAGCGGAGATAGCCGGCATGACCTTCGGAAAGCATAAGGAGAGGGTAGGTACCGCTTGGGCGCTGACGATTCTCGCCTTGACGGGTCTCTCTTGCTTCTTCGCCGGCCTTTCTTTGGGCCTCTATTTGACCCGACCAGGCGAGTCTCTCCCTACCACGCTGGAAGGGACGGTGGATACCCCTACCACTGGGCCAACTGTGGAGGTTACACCAGGGCCTACCAGCACGCCCTCTCTAGTCCCTGCCCTATCACCCACTCCCATGCCGGGACGGATTCAGGCCCGAGTGGTCAAAGTCATTGACGGGGACACCATAGAGGTAGAGACAGAGGGGCAAGTCTTCAAGGTTCGATATAACGGGATCGATACCCCCGAAGTGGGCCAGCCCTGTGCTGACGAAGCCACAGCGAAGAACATAGAGTTGGTTTCCGGCCAGAGGGTGACCTTGGTGAAAGATGTTTCCGAAGTTGACAAGTATGGGCGTCTTGTGCGATATGTCTACGCGGGAGATCTTTTCGTGAACGCTGAGATGGTGAGACAGGGGTACGCGGTGACATTCACCTATCCACCTGATGTGGCCCATGCAGATGAGTTCATGATACTGGAGGCAGAGGCGCGGCAAGCGGGACGAGGTTGCTGGGCCCCGGTGGCTAGAGTGGCCCCCGAGGAAGTCTCTGTGTTCGTGGAGCCTAACTGCTCCCAGTTCGACGCCCCAGGCAACGATAACGATAACAAGAGCCAGGAGTGGGTCTGCTTTATAAATGGAGGGACTCAGTCGGTGGAGATGGAGGGGTGGACAGTAAAGGATGAATATGGGTGGGCCTATACCTTCTCTCCCTTCACCTTGGAGCCTGGAGGGGAGGTGCGACTGCATACCGGGTGTGGCCAGAACACAGCAACTGATATATACTGGTGCAAGGAAGGGTA
>JBHIDN010000259.1:0-3108 GCA_046760125.1 Anaerolineae bacterium | reverse complement strand
GTCAAGATCAAGAGGACGGGGATGAGCACGAAGTTGATCAGTTGCCCCGTCCGTTCCCCCTCCAAAAGGATCTCCAAAGCCTTGATCAAGGGACCCTTCTCTTCGCTCATAGAAGCCATCTGCTCCTCTCCCTTTTTTAGACGCGCCTATTATAGCCTTAGGGCTCTATCTTGTCAAACTCTACTAGGAGCCTGGCTGGCCAGCCTTGACCAGGCTCAAGCCGGAGCCTCCAGTGGAGGAGCAAGGAGGAGGCTTGATAGATCCTCTCGAAGCCGCCCTCCGACTGGGAGACCGTCTCTATGGGGAAGCGCCATAGGGTGGCCTCTGGATCGACTTTGAGCCTTATGGTCAGCCCCAGGTCGCGGTTCACCAGCCGAAAGGCCGCTACCCTCTCCGTCTCCCCTGTCGAGCCAAGGTGGGGATGGGCTAAAGTATATCCCTCTATCTCGTAATAGGCATGGGGGGAATGGCCGGAAAGCAGCCCGAAGTTGAGTTCTATCCCAAAGCGGACAGTTATCGTTTGGGGGCTATTGTTGGTTACCCGATAAGTGACGGGTAACTCCGCCCCTCTAGAAGGTATGGAGAATCGTTTCTCCACCCGGAAGGGCAAGAGATACCCGTCCCGGAAGAGGGTGAGATGTAGCCTCCCCGGTTCCTCCCTTATCTCATGCTTATACGGTTGCTCAACGAAATCGCCTATCTCCTGGTAGTTGCCTCTCCAGAAATCCCTAAGAGGCAGTTCAAGAGGCAGGAAATGATCGATGAAGGCGGTGCGCCTATAAGGGTCGTAGACCAGAAAGGCTTCTAAACCTTCCTCCTTCGCCCCTACGATCTCGTGTATCGTTTTGGGGGTCTCCTCGCTTTCCCGGGTTTCACGCTGGGTTATCTCCCCCAGCTGTTTGTGATACCCCTCTGGGCGTCGGCTGATGTTATTCAGAAGGTTCACCCCCTTTTCTCGCCAGTCCCATTCGAACAACGTTCCCCCCCGCTGAAGATCGAAGTAGAGGTTCAGAGAGTCCCCGCTGACCAGAAGTTCCTTATGAGTATCCCGCCGGAAATCGACGAGAGAATATTCGAGCCACCCCTCTTCGGGATGTAAGGCTTCGTCAGCCAGCCTCTCCGCGGCCAGAAGGTGCTGGTAGTTGGCAGCCCTTATGTGGGGTAGATAGATGCCCCCGAAGACCCCATGCCAGTAGGGACAGTTTGATTGGCCTTTCCAGAGTTCGTCTAGGGCTTTCTCCTGCCAGGGGGAAGGGGGCATGGCTCGCACCTTGTCATGTACCAGAAGCATCTTCTTATGCATGTCGTTCACTTCTGGATATTTGACCAGGAAGTGACGCCAGAAGCCTCCCCGGATGAAGGAGAGGATCTCTTCTCGCCCTTCTCGCTTCAGCCGATCCTTGATTTCCACTATCTCGTGCGAGAGGGCGGCGGGAAGGGCCCATTCCGTCATCTCCTCGTAGGAGCCGTCAGGTAGATAGACGCGACCAGCGGCGGGGTATCGCTCTGCATATTCTCCCAGGGTGATCGTCTGGAGCCAGGAACTATTCTCCTCCAAGGCGGTGAAGAACTCCTCCATCCACCCCCTCTTCCAGAGGTGTTCGTAGGTCCCCGGCCAGAGCCCGAACTTCTCGCCGTCATCCCCCATGACGGCGATCTTCATCCCCTCCGGTGTGGCTTCCTCCTGTAGCCATTCTATCGTCTCTCTCACCTCTCGCCAAGGGATGGTATAGCGAAGCCGCTTGCTGGAGGCGTAGAGTTTGAGGGGCCATCCTTCCTCTTCGGTCACGTAGTAGCCGAATATCTCCCCTCGAAAACCAGCATAGTGGAAGTGAGCGTCATCGACTACCGTATATTCGACCCCCGCTTGGGCGAAGACTTTTGCCAGGAAGGGTTCCCAGACCCTCTCCGTCAACCAAGCCCCCTTTGCTTCCTGGCCGAAATCCTCTCGCACGGCTCGGGTCATCTTTCTGATCTGGCCCAGTCTGTCGTCCCCTGGGATAGCCACCAGAATAGGCTCATAGTAGCCTCCGGTCATCATCTCCACCTGCCCCCTCGCTACCAGGGCGGCTACCCGAGGGAGAAATTCCGGGCGGTTCGCCATCAGCCAATCGCGCAGAGGGCCCGAGTAATGGAGGGTTATCTTGATAGCGGGGTGACGCTCTAGGAGGGCCAGGAAGGGCTCATAGGCCTTCTCGTAAGCCTCGGCGAAGACGAAATCGAAGTTGCCCACCGGTTGATGGTTATGGATTGCAAGGCCGAGAAAGATAGACCTGGGCATGAATCGATCCCTCCCCTGGAAGTTAATCCATATTCTAGCATGGGGTGAACTCTAAGCCAAACCAGACCGAACAATTGACAACGGTGCTATCCGATGATAGGCTATCAATAGGAGGCGAACCATGAAACTTGAGAGGGTAATCTATTGCGGGGACAACCTAGAATGGATGCGCCAGTTCCCCGATGAGTTCGTTGATCTGTGCTATATTGATCCGCCCTTCTTCTCAAACAAATACTACGAGGTCATATTTCATGATGGCGAGGAGATTCGGGCTTTCGAGGACAGGTGGAAGGGCGGGATAGAGCACTACATCGAATGGATGCGAGAGAGGATCTTTGAGATTCACCGGGTGCTCAAATCTACAGGGAGTATGTATCTACACTGTGACCCGACGGCGGGCCATTACCTCAAGGTGCTCATGGACGGGGTGTTCGGCTTGGGCAATTTCCGCAACGAGATCGTTTGGAAGAGGACCCATGCGCACAGTTCATCCCGAAGATATGGCCCTGTCCACGACATTATCCTCTTCTACTCCAAGAGCGATGATTTCACGTGGACTGATCCGAAAGGTCCGTATGACCTGGAGTACATTCAGGAACACTTTACCCATGTCGATCCGGCCACGGGCCGACAGTTTCAACCGATCACCCTAACGGGCTCCGGGGTGAGGCATGGCGAGAGCGGCAAGCCATGGAGAGGAATTGACCCCAGCAAGTCCGGGTCTGGGAGACGCTGGGCGCTGCCCCGTGCAATTCTGGACCGGCTGGGCATTGAGGGGGGCACAATTCAGGACAAGCTTGACGCCCTGGACGCTGCGGGGATGATCT
>JBHIDN010000258.1:0-3117 GCA_046760125.1 Anaerolineae bacterium | reverse complement strand
GATGCAGCAACGGCCCCCACGTCTATTACCCCAACCCGCTAGGCCCCGGCGGGACAGGTGGTGCGGAAGATTGGGTCTGGGACAACTTCGCCTTCGACCCCTTTGCCAAAAATGCCATGATCGAGACGGGGGAGAATGTGGCCCAGGAGGCGGGCATCACCAAGGAGGAGCAGGACGAGATGACGCTCCTCCGTTACCGCCAGTATGATGACGCGCTGAAGGACGATGCTGCTTTCCTGCGACGTTTCATGGTCATGCCCATCGAGGTGAAGGACCCATCGGGGCGTAAGGTCATCGCTACCGTCGAGGGCGACGAAGGGGTCTACCCCACTACAGCCGAGGGGTTGGCTGGGCTCAAGCCTGTCTTGGAGGGAGGCACGATCACCTATGGGACCCAGACTCACCCCGCTGATGGCAACTGTGGGATAATCGTCACCACGAAGGAGAAGGCACGGGAACTGAGCAGGGAACCAGAGATCGAGGTTCAGATAGTCTCCTTCGGGGAGGGAAGGGCGAAGAAGGGCTATATGGCTCAGGCGATTATCCCCGCCACGCGGCAGGCGCTCTCCCGAGCGGGCATCACTATCCAAGAGTTGCGGGTGATCAAGACCCACAACCCCTTTGCGGTGAACGACATCTACTTCGCGCGAGAGATGGGGGTGAAGAAAGAGGCGATGAACAACTACGGTTCCTCCATCGTCTGGGGCCACCCCCAAGGCCCCACCGGCTCCCGGTTGGTGATCGAAGTGATCGAAGAATTGGTCCTGGTGGGGGGAGGATACGGCCTGTTTGTGGGCTGCGCGGCTGGGGATTCGTCCGCGGCCATCGTCCTCAAGGTCACAGGCTGACCCAGAGCCTTGGCCAGCGCAACCAAAGAGGTGTGAGAGATGATCTCCCTCTTGAAGATTCACCCCAGAATGGCAAGGCTAGATAGAGCGCTTATGTGGAGGGATTTTGGATGAAAGAGACCAAAAAGGGAAAAGAAAGGCTGGGGAAAGTGAGGTGTTTGAACTGCTTTGAGCGGTTTGAGGTCGCTCCCCGAGCGGAGAGAGCCACTTGTCCCTCCTGTGGATGGGAGTGGCGGATATCTTGGCCCAACCCCAAACTGGCGAAGATCAGGGGGCCGGTCTGGGAAGCGTGGGAGAAACTCCAAACTCGGGGGGAGTAGGGTATCTCTTCGTCATTAGTAGCGGGTTAGTGGGTTATCGTCGCTCCCTTCCCCAAGCAAGAGAATGAGGAGGTAGAGATAGGATGGCTCTCAATCGGAAGATCGCATATATAGACCTATCCACTGGTGAGGTCGAGGTGGCTCCCATACCGGTTAAGATACGGAAGTTGTATCTGGGTGGCCGGGGCTTGGATATCTATCTCCTCTATAACCACCTAGAGCCAGGCGTTGACCCGCTGGGCCCCGATAACGTGCTTCTGGTAAGCGCAGGGCTGTTGGGCGGCACCTTAGCCTCGGCCTCGGCTAGAAGCCATCTGGCAGCCAAATCCCCTCTGACGGGCTTTGTGGGCAGCACGAACATGGGTGGCTTCTTTGCCCCAGAATTGAGATGGGCCGGCTTCGACCATTTGGTTATCAGAGGGAAGGCCGAAAGCCCGGTCTACCTCTGGGTCCACGACGGGGAGATAGAGATAAAAGAGGCCTCCCACCTCTGGGGAGAGGATACCTTCGAGACCCAGGATCTCATAAGGCAAGAGTTGGGGGACCAGGAGGTAAAGACGGTCTGCATCGGCCTGGCTGGAGAGAGGCTGGTCCGGTTCGCTAACGTGCGGACGGGGTTTAAGAACTCCGGTGGCCGAACGGGCATAGGGGCGGTGATGGGCTCCAAGAACCTGAAGGCGATAGCCGTGCGGGGCACCATGGACATCGAGATCAAGTATCCCGAAGAGGCCCTGAACTACAACAAAGAGGTCATCGACAAGATATGCTCCACGAAATTCGCTCAGATAATGCAGAGATGGGGCACCATGTTCATCTATGGCGTGACCAACACCACGGGCCTCATCAGGTGCCGGAACTTCCAGTTGAACCAACTGGTGGGGGGCAACATCGAGTGTGAGCATATCGATGAATACTCCATCGGCACGGAGGGCTGTTTCGGCTGTAGCATTCACTGTCGCCACAAGTATATCATCAAGGATGGGCCTTACGCCGGCGTCTACGCTCAGGGGCCGGAATATACCAGCCAAGGTGCTTTCGGTATGGAGGTAGGGTGCAACAACTTTGAGACCATCTTGGCCGGCAACTACCTGGTAAACAAGTACGGCCTGGATACCTTGGAGACGGGGAGCATGATCGCTTGGGCCATGGAACTCTATGAGAAGGGGATCCTCACCGACAAGGATACCGAGGGGTTGAAATTGGAGTGGGGAAACGATGAAGCGGTGCTGGAGATGGTGGAGAGGATCGCCAAACGAAAGGGACTAGGAGATATCTTGGCCGAGGGACCGCTCAGGGCCATCGAGAGGATCGGCGAGGAGTCTCGTCCCTACTGCATCCAGGTGAAGGGGATGAGCAACCTTCACTCCGATGAGAGGCCTACGCCTTCCTTGGCTTTGGGTATCGCAACCGCCTCCCGGGGCTCCGACCATCTCAGGAGCCGACCGGCCATCGACCTCTATCACTTGCCTGAGACACTCCTCAGGAAGATATACGGTTACCCCACCCCCTACGATGGACCCCTCTCTTCCGACTACACCACCTATGAGGGGAAGCCCCGTCAGGTGCAGTGGCATGAGATGTGCTATGAAGCGGTCGATTGTCTAGGCATATGCAAATTCCACACTATTTTCATGAGCCCCAACCTTTTGGGCTTTGATGAGTTCTCAAAACTGATCTACTACAACACAGGATTGGAGGTATCGCCCCAGGAGGTGTGGGAGATCGCAGATCGAGCCTATACTTTGGAGCGGCTATTCAATATCCGGGAGGGGTTGAGGCGGGAGGACGATTGGCTGGTGGATCGGTATTTCGACGAGCCAACCCCTCTGGGCCTGGAGATCGCCAGGAACAAGGTACTCGACCGCGAGAAGTTCAAGCAGATGATAGATGAATATTACGGGCTGCATGGCTGGGATGAAAACGGCGTCCCCCGTCCAGAGACCCTCAAA
>JBHIDN010000257.1:0-3134 GCA_046760125.1 Anaerolineae bacterium | reverse complement strand
TCCTCCTCCACCCTGGTGATCTTCCCCTCGCATTTGATGAAGGTCTCCACGAACTTCATCTGCTCGGGGGAGAGCCGATAGAAGCGACCTAACTCGAAGTGCCCCTCTAGGGTCGAATCGCAATTTCGACAGTAGAGGCGTGTCACCTCGAGATCGCTGGAGCATACCGGACATCGCTTCATGACAGGATACATTAAACCCTCCCTTCTGTGAACTAAAGGATGGGGTAGCATCCCAGCAATCGCCCCCATTCCTCCATCCTTCCCCGTTCCTTCTCCCGCACCTCCTTCAGCCGTTGCTGGCGATATGCCCTCTCCAGCCGCACCGTTCTTGCTGCCTCAGGCTCCTCCTGCTGGATGATGAGCACCAGCCGATACGCACCTATGGTTATACTCACCTTACCACCCCCTTGTTGAAATCACAGGCGATATTTTAGCATATAACTTGATATTTGTCAAGACTATATTAAATATTTTAAGGTATAAGTTGTAAATTTTAAGGTTAAGGCATCCTGTCGGGGGGGCAAATATAACGAGGAGAGCAAAACGCTCCCCTCGATGAAGTGATTAAGCAATTAGTGGAGGCTAAGGGCCCTGGTCACTCCAGATAGATGATCCAGACGCAGAGGCCAGCCAGGATGATGGTGGTCACTATGAGAGCCGCCCACTGGCCTGGCAAGAGCCCCACATTTCGGGCCGCTATCACGAGCATGATCACCATGCCTATGGCTAGAGCGATCCAGGCCGATAGGCGAGGATAACGAGTTACGAACTCTTTCAAAGAGGCGATCATTCCTCCTCTCCTTTCTCTTGGCTCTTCTCCCACTCCCGCTTCACCTGCTCCCAGGTCTCCTCCCGAGAGCCCGAGTTATCGATGATGACATCCGCCGCTTTGATCTTCTCGGAGATCGGCCCCTGGGCTTTGAGCCGCCCCTCGATCTCCTCTTCGTTCAACCCTTGGGCTAGGAGGCGCTCCCTTTGCTGCTCTGGGCGGCAGGTCACCACCCAGAGGGCATCCCACCCCCTCTCGGTGCTGGCTTCCAGCAGTTTAATGGCCTCGATAGCCACCACCTCTTCCTCCGCTTCCTCAGCCATCTCCCAAATCAGGCTTTCCACCACGGGATGGACTATGGCCTCCAAACGCTTGAGGGCTTCTCCGTCGGAGAAGACGAGAGCGGCCAACCTTTTCCGGTCGATCTCCCCTTTAGGACCCAAGACCCTTTTCCCAAAGGCCTCCACCACCTCCTCATAGACGGTGGTCCCTTTAGCCATCACCAGGTGTACCAAGAGATCGGCATCGATAGCCTTGGCCCCCAACTTTTCCAACATACGGAGAACGGTGCTCTTCCCGGTGCCCATGTTCCCGGTTATGCCTATGACCCGTTTCACGGCCCCTATTATACCACAAGAGGAGCAAGCCACAAGGTTGCCCGACTAGTGTTGAAGGGTAGCACTCTCTTTAGAGAGGTGATGGAAAGGCTTTTGTCTCCTCCCTGCAAACTGTGATATAATCTCTCTCGCTATGACCAGTCGGCGCCAACTCCTTATCTCCTTGGCCCTGGCCTTACCGTCATGGGCGGGGCTAGCCTATATCATCGCTTACGCCGACCCCCAAGTGGCCGCAAACCGCTTTCTTTTTCTGGCCTTTCTTTTCTTTTCGCTCGCTTTCAGCCTCACTCCCCTCTTCCATTTCTTGGAGTACCGCCTGGCCAACTCAGAATCCTACCGGGGCGACATCCTTCGCTCCGCCCGCAGAAGCGGGCTTTTGGCCCTCTTCTTCGTGCTTTGTGCCTGGATGAAGATGAGCCAAGCGTTAAACTGGACCAACGCCTTCCTCTTGGTGGCCGCTTTGTTGTTGGCCGAGATATTCATGGTGGTTCGAAGCGCGTGAAGATGGACAATGACCTATGGGGCCATCTTTTAGAGATCGAGGTTTTGCTTTAAAGGGGGAAGCATGATCGAAGGAGTGAAAACCAGAAGGTTAAGGCCCATCCCTGACGAGCGAGGGTATCTGATGGAGATGCTCCGCTCCGATTGGGAAGAGTTCGAGAAGTTCGGGCAGGTCTATGTAACCGCCGCCTATCCAGGTGTAGTTAAGGCCTGGCACTATCATCGGCTCCAGACCGACCATTTCATCTGCCTCCAGGGGATGGCTAAGGTGGTCCTCTACGACGGTCGAGAGGACTCCCCCACCTACCGGCAGATCGAAGAGTTCTTCATAGGTCACCTCAACCCCTTGCTCATCAAAATCCCCCCCCTGGTGATACACGGCTTCAAGGGACTAGGGCCGGGGATGACCCTGATAGTGAACGTGCCTACCGAACTATACAACTACCAGGAGCCCGACGAGTACCGTCTCTCCCCCGACACTGACCAGATCCCTTACGACTGGGCGAGGAAAGATAGATAGGCTATGGCTGCCATGGCGAAGACGGTGAACATTTTGAGTCCCCTTCAGGGAGAAGAGAAGCATTGGGAGAGGGTGCGCCAACTCTCTCCCCGTATCTCCCTCTCCCTGGTAGAGGGAGAGGCCCAGTTCTTAGAAGCCCTCCCTGACGCTGAGGTGGTGGTCATCTGGCCCCGCCCCTTCGACTTAAGCCTCGCGCCTCGCCTGAAGTGGATTCAACTCATAAGCGCGGGGCTGGACCGCTTCGTGGGGCATCCCATCATGGAGAGCGATATCATCATCACCACCGCCAGCGGCATCCATGCCACCCCTATCGCCGAATATGTCTTGGCCTCGATGTTAGCCTTCTCTCGCCGTTTTCGGGATATATGGCGGCTGCAAGAGAGAAAAGAATGGCCTGAGGATCGGTGGGAGATCCTTAGAGGGGAAGAGTTGCGGGGGAAGACGGTGGGCATCCTGGGGTATGGGAGCATAGGTCGAGAGGTGGGGCGTTTATGCAAGGCTTTCGGGATGAGGGTTCTAGCCACCAAGCGCTCGGCCAAGGAGAGGAAAGAGAAAGGATACTTCATGCCTGGCCGGGGGGACCCTGAAGGGAGCGTTGTGAACCAGATATTCGACCCCTCACAACTTAGGGAGATGCTGAAAGAGTGCGATTTCGTTATCGTCGCCGTGCCCCTCACCCCGGAGACCGAGGGGATGGTGGGGCGGGAGGAACTGAAGGCTATGAA
>JBHIDN010000256.1:0-3143 GCA_046760125.1 Anaerolineae bacterium | reverse complement strand
GGCGGCCACGGTGAGCGTCACCTGATAGACGATGAAACCCAACTGGGCAGAGATAGTGTAGGGTCGGGTCTTCAAGGTGGGGTTGAAGAGGACGTTTATCCTCAAGTCGATCGCTTCCCATTCGGAAAAGCCGTAGGCCATCGCTAGGTCGTGAGCGAAGTTGGCCACTACCCCCTCAGCAGCGCTCAGGCCGACGGAAGCGACGATGCTATTGGACCCGTCGGCTATGACCTGAACCTGAGTTTTAGCCAGGCCCAGATCTCGGGAGAAGCCGGCGGGGATGATAAGCGCTACATCGGCTTGGTCTTGATCCAAGAGACGGCGCACTTCCCTTATTTCCTCCGGGTAGTAACGTACATCCAGTTCCTCCGTATTGTCCAAAGCGGTGATCAACTGACGGCTGATGCGGGTACGATCTAGGTCCAGCACGGCTAAGGCGAGGTGATCTACACCTTTTCCCGTAGCTTGGGCGAGCAATGCCAACTGTAGAACGGGACCTAGGATGAGGAACGCCACTAGCAACCGATCACGGCTGAGTTGAACGAACTCCTTGACTATCAGGTTCCAGATCCGGCCAAGCATCATAACCCCACTTAGGCTATCCGTTTCTTGAAGAGAAGAACGCTTAGTGTGACCGCCGTACTACCCAGAGAGGCCAGCGCCAGGATCGGTTGCCATAGGTCGCCCACTTTTGACCCTTTCAGGAAAACGTTGCGACAGATAGCGATGAAATGGGTCGTGGGTAGAGAGTAGGCGGTGATCTGGGCACCCCAAGACTTGGTCTCCACGGGGAGAATAAGCCCGGAGATGAAGAAACTGGGTACGAAGAAGACGAAGAGGACGATCACAAAAGCGGTCTGTTGGCTGGATGTGAAGTTGGCTACAAACAGGCTCAGACCCATGCTGGCCCAAAAATAGTCCACAGCCAGGAGGAGAAGGGAGAGAAAACTGCCCTGGAGAGGCACGCGGAACCAAAGAACGGCTATAAGCGTGGTCAATAGCAGGCTCACCAAGCCACTTGCTACATAGGCCGCTAGTTTGCCCAGCACATATTCAAGTCCCAGCACCGGCGTGACTATCAATTTCTCAAAGGTTCCCATCTCCTTCTCTCGGGTCACCGCCAAGGAGACAGCCAGTGCGGGCACACACAGCACAACGGCCATCAGGCCCGGCACCATGCTGATCAGCGATTTAAGGCTGGGGTTGTACCAGGCTCGGCTGCGGATTTCTAAAGGGGCGACTAGGGCTTGTGACGAAGGTGGCTTCAGTTGAAGAGCGAAGGCCCTGGTGCGGGCAATAAGGTCGCCGATAGCCTGGCTGGCGGAGATGGGGTCTACCCCATCCACGATGGCTTGCAGGGGGGCGCGCTGGCCTCTTAAAGCCGCGTCGCCGAAGCCAGGGGGTATGACCAGGACAAGATCCACATCGCCCCTCAAAAGGAGGGAGTCGAGTTGCTTATAGTCGGCGGCATAGGCCACCACCCTGAAATCGCCATCATCGGTGAGGGTGGAGATGTACTGGCGGGAAAGCCGGCTCTTGTCCAAATCCATCACCGCCAAACTCACCATCTTGATATCGAAAGAGAAGACGTAGGCGAGGGTCAAGAGCAGGAAAGCCGGTGAGATGGTGACCAGCAATAAGAGGCGCAGGTCACGCGCGATATGACGGACCTCTTTGCGAGCGATGGCTAACGTTCTACGAAGGGACATCTTCACCTGGGGATAAGGCAGGATATTTGCCGAGCCTCGTCTCTGAAAGCGATGGGCACCGGCTCTTAGGGCCGAATTTCATCGGCCACCAGAAGGCTTTTGAGGTATTCACTAACCAAATGCCTATGCCCAGTTATAGTGCCACACTAATTTTGTCCCCAGCGAGCAAAGTCGTCAAGGACGGCATCTCTATGGCCAACTCTTGGAGCAACAAAACGAGGATGGGCCCTCTCATCCTCCTTGTCATATTAGCCTATGGCGCGGAGCGCGATAGCGCTACCTAATCGTTCCCCGGTTCCGATTCAACCAGTTTGGCTACCACAACTAGCCGCTCAAGGTATCGTCGGCGCTCGGGATCCCAATTGGTGCATGTGAGGAGGGTCAAAGTGGCATCCGATGTAGGGTGAGCCACGTAGACATCTGTGGGTGCCACCGACTCTTTGCTGACCACACTATAACTGTAAGCCTTCTCTCCGGCGTAGACTGTGACTCGATCCCCGATCTCTAGATCCTCCAGATGGATAAAGGGACCCACACCTCTAATCAGGGTGATATGCCCGGCGAGCACCATATTGTTCTTCTCCCCTGGATTGGCCGTCCCTCCCAGATGGGCCACCTCATGCGCGATCCCCGAAACGTCCCAACTGTTACCGGTAATCGGCAATTCTACTACCGAGACATCCAGTTCTAGGGCGGGGATTACGAGCTTGGTAGCCCGCACTTCCGGTGGGCGGGCGCCCATCTCTCCATCTGTAGACCCAAAACCGGGCTCTAGCCTGGCCCTCAGGGTAGCATATTGAAATCGAACCGGGGAGGATCCCCTCTCCTCTCTGGCTTCTCTCCCTTCGTCCTTCCGGTTGAGAGTCTCCTCCAGAAATTCGATGGCAGAGAGCGCGATCTCTGGTTGATTCTCTTCGGATACGGGTATTACTGCCGCTTGGTCGGCCATAGCCAGAGGGTGGGACAAAGCCACTACCACCAGGAAAAAAAGAGATGCCCAGTCCCAAAAGTATGCTGCCCATATCATGTATAGGGAAGTCTGAGCCTCCAAGGGGGCGGAGACGAGGTTTTTTGAACAATTTATCCCTCCAGGGCTGCGATGTTAGCCGGAAGAGGTAACTAGAGCGTGCGGAGTAACCTACCCTCTCCCCATACTACAGATCATCCTCGCCTATCAAACCAGCGCAGTAGTCCACCGGAGGCGATAAAGAGTAAACTCACCCCTGCTAGCAGGGAGGGAACGCCGGGGGGTGGCATGACTGGCCCGGTTACCGGCAGCTTCTCCACTCCTAGCACTTCTACGATAGGCGTCGGCGTGGCCACCGGTGTCTCGGGACAAGGAAGAACTGGATCGATTACCCCCGTCCCCCCGCACTCGGTGACTTTGATCGTTGGGCCCATCCTTACGCCATCCACAATGGCGTACCAGAGTCT